>JAHIJU010000374.1 GCA_018898235.1 Actinomycetota bacterium
GGTCGAGATCGGCACCAAGGGACTGGCGCTCGTCTCGGTGGTCGGGCTGGTGGTGACCTACGCCCTCACGGCCCTGGCCATCCAGGCCGCCGTCGTCGTCGCCTACGTCGCGACGCCGGTGGAGCGGCGGACCCAGGTGATGGATGCGTTCACCGCCTGGCTCACCCGGTCCGGCGAGCTGTGGGCCGGTGTGATCGCCCTGCTGCTCGGCCTGGCGCTGATCTGGCTCACCGGACCCGACCTGCTGGCCGCGCTGCATCACCGGCACTGACCGGTGGGCCGAGTCGCCACGGCTCCATCCCTGTCTCGGCCCGCGACCCCGTCATCTGCCCCGCAAAGCCCGCCATCCGGCCCCCGACCCCGTCATCCGGCAGCCTCTGACGCCTCAGAAGGAGCGCCAAGGCGGGCTCGGCGATCGGGCCGGGCCTCAAGGCGGGGTCGGCGACCGGAGCGAGCCTCCCGGCAGGGTCGGCGAGCGAGCCGAGGCTCCCGGCGACCCCGCCATCTGGCCCGCAAACCCCCGCCCGGCCCGCGACCCCGCCATCTGGCAGCCTCTGACGCCTCAAGAGGAGCGCCAGGGCGGGGTCGACGATCGGAGCGAGCACCACGGCGGGGTCGACGATCGGAGCGAGCCTCAAGGCGGGGTCAGCGATCGGAGCGAGCCTCAAGGGGCAGGCTCGGCGATCGTCGCGCGGGTCACGGTGGGGTCGGCGGCCCGGGACAGCGGGTGGCCTGGGACGGCGGGCGGCCCGGGGGACGGCCAGACTGGCCACCGAGGGGCGCGGACCGGGCGGCACCCCAGGTCAGGGCCGCACAGCGACTCGGGGGTGGTCGCGCCAGGCCGGCAGCGCCGCCATGAACTCCAGGGTGTCCGCCTCGATCTGCGCGCGGCTGAGCTCTGGGTGCGAACGCTGCTGCCACGCCGTCATCGCGGCGAACCGCGTGTCGAAGTCCTGCAGGTTGCCCTGATCATCGGTGCAGTGGGCGCAGTACCGACCGCTCTCGATCGGCATCGAGCAGCTCTCACAACTCCTGGCGGCGGTCACGGCAGGTCCTTCCGATGGGGTGCGGCGGCCAGCAGGGTGCGCAGGCCGGTCAGGACGGCGCCGCGCGCATCCTCGTCCACCCCGTGCAGGGCGGCGGCCAGCAGGGGCAGGTCGAGCACCGACTGCTCACGACGCAGCGCGTCACGGCCGGCATCGGTCAGCCATACGTAGTGGCGGCGGCGGTCGTGCTCGTCGGGGCGGCGTTCGACCAGCCCGTTGTGCTCGAGCTGGGCGAGGATCTCGCTCGTCACCGACTGCGCCCGGCCCAGGTGGGCGCTCGCCTCCCCGATGGTCACCGGGCCGGTGAGCGCCAGGTGCTGCAGGGCCGCACGCGAGGCCCCGGACAGCCCCCGGTCGGTGCCGTCGCGACGGTGGTACGCCGAGTAGACGGCCCGGAACGCCTCGTCGACCTGGTCGGCGAGACGTTCGGCCGGGCGCTCGGCCAGGTGTTCGGCCGGACGGTCGGGCCGAAGGGCCGCCGGGCGCTCGGCCAGATGTTCGGACGGACGCTCGGGCCGAAGGGCGGCCGGGCGTTCGGGCTGGCGTTCGGGCGGCACCCCGTCAGCGTGCCGCGGCGCCGATCCATCGTCCAGCCCGATGGATCGGCGCCGCAGAGCCTCAGACGCCCAGCAGCTGGGTGCCGAACCCGGAGACCGCGTGGGCCACCAGATAGGCCGCGGTCCCGGCGACGAGCACCCCGCCGACCACCAAGTCCACCGGCGCAAGCCGCGCCTCGTGCAGGTAGGTGCGCTGCCGGCCGCTGACCCCGAACGCTCTCGACTCCAGGGCGTTGGACAGGTTGTCGCTCATCTTGAGGCTGGAGATCACCACGGCCACCAGGATCGGCAGGTACTGGCTCATCCGCCGGAACAGGTTGCGTCCCGCCAGCTCCAGGCCGCGCGCCCGCTGGGCGTCGGTGACGGTGTCGATGAGCGAGAAGAACGTCGGCAGGTAGCGCAGCGCCGAGGCGACCATGAGCCCGAACCGGTAGGGCAGCCCCAGCTGCACCATCGCCCGCACGATGGCGGTCTGGTCGGTGGTGAACAGCATCGTGAAGCAGGCGAAGCCCATCCCGGTGATCCGCAGCGCCATCATCACGCCGGTGAGCACCGCCTGGGTCGTCACGCGCACCGGACCGAACGCGATCAGCACCGCACCGGGCGCCCCCGGCGAGAACAGCGGCCACAGCACGACGATCATCACGAGGACCGGGATCATCATCCGCCAGGCCCACACCAGCCGGGCCACCGGCACCCTGGCCGAGGCCAGCAGCAGATGCACCCCTACCAGCGCCCCGAGCACGACGAACAGGTTCGACGTGGCCAGCAGCACCACCATGAGGCACACCGCGAGCAGCAGCTTGACCCGCCCGTCGAGGCGGTGCAGCCAGGAGTCGCCCGGCGCGTAGAAGTCGGTGATCACGAGCGCCTCCCCTCCCCGGTCCACCGCTGGACGAGCTCGTCCACCTCGAACGCCGGGGGCTGGTCCGGCCACAGCTCACCGGACAGCCGCACCACCTGCGTCGGCTCGATCTGGGTGGCCCGCAGCAGGTCCGTGTCCAGCAGCACCGACCGCGTCGGGCCGTCCGCGACCACCGTGCCGGCGCGCAGCACGACCGCCCGGGTGGTGAACCGCGTGATGATCCGCATGTCGTGCGTGATGAGCACGATCGTGTGCCCGGCCTCGTGCAGCCGTTCGACGATCGCCATGAGCTCCAGCGCGCTGCGCCAGTCCAGCCCGACCGTCGGCTCGTCGAGCACGAGCACGTCGGGCCGCATCGACAGCACCGAGGCCAGGCTGACCTTGCGCCGCAGCCCGAACCCGAGCAGGGCCGGCGGGTGGTCCGCGAAGGCCTCGAGCCCGAACGCCTCCAGGCCCAGGGCCACCCGGGACTCGACGGCCGCCGGGGACAGCCCGAGGTTGCGCGGCCCGAACGCCAGCTCCTCGCGCACCGTGCTGCAGAAGATCTGGTGGTCCGGGTTCTGGAACACGAACCCGACGTGCTGGGCGATCTCGGCCAGGCTCGCCGACCTCGTGTCCAGACCGGCCACCTCGACCTGACCGGACGTCGGGCGCAGCAGACCGTTGAGATGCTTGGCCAGCGTGGACTTGCCCGACCCGTTCTGCCCGACGAGCCCGATGAGCTCACCGCGGCCGATCTGCACGGACACGTCGTCGAGGGCGGCCACGCCGTTGTCGTAGACGTGCCGGACGTGGTCCACCGTGATGAGTGGCGGGGCCACCACCGGGTGCTGGGCCGTGGGCTGGGTGAGCGCCGCGACGTTCATGCCACCTCCTGGTCGTGAAGGCCGACGAACGCATCGGCCACGGTGAGGAACCGGTGCGCGGACCCGGTGAGCGCGTTGAGCTCGGTGGCCACCTCGGCCACCTGCGGGATGCACACCCCGGCCCGGGCGACGGCCTCCTGGTCGTAGAAGACGTCCGCCGGCGGGCCCTCGGTGATCACCCGACCCGCCTCCAGGAGCAGCACCCGGTCGGAGAACTGGGCGATCTGGTCGCACTCGTGCTCGATCATGACGACCGCGATCGAGTGCTCCCGACGCAGCTGCTCGACCACGGAGAACACCTCGTGCTTGCCGATCGGGTCGAGGCCCGAGGTGGGCTCGTCGAGCACGATGACCGACGGGCGCATCGCGAGCACGGCGGCGATGGCCACCCGCTGCTTCTGCCCGCCGGACAGCTGACGCGGTGAGCGCGTGCGGTACTCGCTCATCCCGACCAGCGCGAGCGCCTCGGCCAGCCGGGTCCGCATCTGCGGCGCCGGGACGCCGAGGTTCTCCATACCGAAGGCGACCTCGTCCTCCACGCTCATGCAGAAGAGCTGGGTCTCCGGGTCCTGGAACACGACGCCGACCGAGGGGGCGAGCTCGGCCACCTCGTGCTCCTTCGTGCTGGCACCGTGCACGAGCACCTCACCGCGGTACCGGCCACCGGTGGAGCGCGGCACGATGCCGTTGAGGGCCAGCGCGAGCGTCGTCTTGCCGGCGCCGGTCGGGCCCATCACCGAGACGAACTCGCCGGGGTGCAGGTCGAGGTCGACGCCCCGCAGCACGTCGACGAACTCGTCGCCCTCGTGCAGCGGCGGGTAGGCGTAGTGCAGGTCGCGGACCTGCAGCACCAGATCGGCCCGAGGGTCGGGCGCCTGGGGCGCCCGACCCTGGCCGGCGTTCTGCCGGGTCATGCTCACTCCGTCCAGGTCCGGTTCTGGCCGAACTGGGCGATCGGCGGGTAGGCCTTGCGCACCGCGAGGGTGAGCAGCACGGCGACCGCGCCGCCGACGGCCGACTGGACCGCATCGGCGGGCAGCTCGGCGGCTGCCGGGCCGATGCCGTACAGCACGAGGTTGACCAGGAAGTACCCGGCCACCATGACGACGGTGCCGGCCACCACACCGGCGACCATCGCCGGGACCTTGCCGCTGCGGGCGATGAACCCGCCGACCAGACCCTGCAGGCCGTGGATGAGCAGCGAGAAGACCATCCACTGCGGGTACCCGGCGATCCCGTCGGCGAGCCCGGCGCCCAACCCGCCGGCGAGGGCGCCGACCACCGGCCCGAAGGCGAACGAGGCGAAGAAGACCCCGAGGTCGGCCAGCGTGAGGTAGCCGCGGGTCGGGGCGAACGGGATGCGGACGAGCAGGGTGAGCGCCGTGGTCACGGCGATGAGGACCGCGAGCAGGGAGATCCGGCGGACGGTGAAGAACGGCGCGCGGGTGGCCGTCCGGGTGGGCTGGGACATGGTCGCTTCCTTTCCAGGGTGGTGCGTGGTGGGGGGTGCGGGTGAGGGGCGACGGACCGGCGGCCCGCCGCTGGTTCGTGGGGTCAGGAGGTGAGGGCGCGCAGCTGCTCGACGGCGGCCGTGAGGCCGTCGCCGGTGCGCACCGGGACGCCGAGGTCGCCGAGGGCCGCGGCCAGTGCACCCAGGGCCGCCA
>JAHIJU010000375.1 GCA_018898235.1 Actinomycetota bacterium
GGGCCGAGGAAGCCGGTGACGATGCCGGGGCGGACGGTGAAGCTGATGCCGTCCACGGCGCGCGTCGTGCCGTAGCTCTTGGACAGGCCGTGCGCCTCGATCATGGGCGCGCTCCTTCGATCGTTGTCATGGCTCGACCGTACGGGGACCCGGAGGCTGCGGCATCGGCCGCGCGGGCTATCCGGCACGGTCCGGCTCCCCCTGAGGGCGGAGTCGGGAACCTGCCCCGACGAGTGTCGGCGCGCACCGGTAGCGTGCGTGGCATGCGGCTGGCGACCTGGAACATCAACTCCGTCCGCGCACGCGTCGAACGGGTGACGGCCTTCCTGGAGCGGGCGGACGTCGATGTGCTCGCCCTGCAGGAGACCAAGGTCAAGGACGAGGCGTTCCCGCGCGCGCCGTTCGAGGCCCTCGGCTACGAGGTGGCCACCTGCGGCTTCAGTCAGTGGAACGGGGTGGCCCTGCTGTCCCGCGTCGGACTGGAGGACGTGCGGCGCGGTTTCGAGGGCGTGCCGACGTGGGGCGATCCCGCGGTGGCCGAGGCCCGGGCGATCGGCGCGGTGTGCCGCGGGGTCCGGGTCTGGAGCCTGTACGTGCCGAACGGGCGCGAGATCGGCGATCCGCACTACACCTACAAGCTCGAGTGGTTGGCCCGGCTGCGGGACGAGGCGGCCGGCTGGCTGACCGCCGACCCGGACGCTCCGATCGCCCTGGTCGGCGACTGGAACATCGCCCCGTTGGACACCGATGTGTGGGACGTCGGCTTCTTCGCCGGGCGCACGCACGTCACCCCGGCCGAGCGGGAGGCGTTCGCCGCGTTCGCTGCAGCCGGCTACAGCGAGGTCTCGCGGATCCACCTGCCGGCCGAGCACACCTACACCTACTGGGACTACCAGCAGCTGCGGTTCCCGAAGAACGAGGGCATGCGGATCGATCTGGCGTACGCCTCGCCCGCCCTGGCGGGTCGCGTGCGCTCGGTGAGCATCGAGCGCAACGAGCGCAAGGGCAAGGCCCCGTCCGACCATGTCCCTGTGGTGCTGGAGGTGGACGAGTGATCCACCCGCGGAGCGTCCGCCAGGACCAGGGCCGGTCCACTAGGTTGCGGCCATGAGCGAGACGACCCCGCAACCCGACAACGGGGCCATCCCGCCCGCCGACGGCTCGGTGCCGCCGCCCGGCTACCCGCCCGTCCCGCCGCCTCCGCCCGTCTACGACCCGGGTGCGGTCACCGCCGCCTACGATCCGAACGCCCCGGCCGGATACCCTCCGGCCGCTCCGGCCTACGGTGTCCCACCGCAGGCGGGGGCCTCGCCCTACGGCGCACCCCCGGCGGGTGGCTACGGGCAGCCCGCGCCGGGCGCCCCGGGGTACGGCGCTCCCGGCTACGGCACCACCGGGTACGGCACCCCCGGGTACGGCGACCCGTACGGTGCACCGCCGAAGACCAACGGCCTGGCGATCGCCGCGCTGGTGCTCGGCATCGCGGGCTTCTTCTGCGGGATCACCGGGATCATCGGCGTCGTGCTCGGCATCGTGGCGCTCAACCAGATCCGCAGCGGCCGGGACACCGGGCGGGGCCTGGCCATCGCAGGCATCATCACCGGCGCGATCAGCACCGCACTGGCGGTCCTCGGCATCGTGCTCGCGGCGACCGGGTTCTGGTCCGCCTTCTCCGACGCGAGCACGAGCTCGACCAGCAGCAGCGGCCATTCGAACGGCGACTCCGAGGTTTCGACCGACTACCAGCTCGCCCAGGGCTACGTGGCCGGCGACTGCCTGTCGGTCTACTCGGACTACTGGGACATGTCCGACGCCGACATCACCGACTGCGCACAGGCCCATGGCATGGAGGTCGTCTCGACCTTCCAGCTCTCGGCAGCCGTCACCTCGACCGACGACCAGGCGCTCTACGACGCGGACGACGCGTGCTGGTCCCGGATCGCCGAGCTCGTCCCGGACACCGCGACGCAGGAGACGATCGCCTCCGACATCTACTTCCCGAGCCAGGACCAGTGGGACTCCGGGGAGCGCACCGCGTACTGCGTGGTCGTGCCGTACGACTCCGGTCTGCTCGGAGCCGGCTCCGTGACGGCCGGGACGTACGGCGGGACGGGGGCGCTCTGAGCTGGGCCGGGCCGTCCGGGTACGCCGAGCCGTACCGGGCGCCCGGCTGGCAGGAGCCGGCACCGCCGCGCGAGTCGATGGCGGTCTGGGCCCTGCTCAGCGTGCTCGTCGGGCTGTTCCCGGTGGGGATCGCACTCGGTGTGGTCGCACTGCGCCGCACCCGGTCCCGCGGGACACGGGGACGCGGCCTCGCGATCGCCGCCGTGGTCATCGGCGGCTGCGAGGTCGTGCTCGCCGCGGTGGCCCTCGTCATCGGGCTGAGCGTGGCGCGTTCCCTGCAGGCACTGCCGGCCGACGTCGACGGACCACGGCAGGCGAACGCCCGTCAGCTGGTCGTCGGCAACTGCCTCGCGGAGCTGCCGACGGACGGGGTCGTCGACGTGGTGCAGGTGGTGCCCTGCGGCCAGGCGCACGCCGCCCAGGTCGTGGGTTCCACCCAGCTCGTCGGCACCTGGCCGGGACAGGCCGGCGTCGATGCGGACGTCGCCGACACGTGCCGACTCACCCCGGAGCAGGCACGGGCCGGGGACCGGCTGGTCGCCTGGGCGCCCACGCGCACCGGGTGGCAACAGGGCGACCGGACCGGGCTGTGCCTGGCGGTCGGCAGCTGACCGACGGCGGCACCATCGGCCCGCGGCCCGCGGTCGGCTAGGTTTCGGACGTGCCGAAGGAACCGCCGTCCGCTCCCACGAACCGGCTCGCCCGCTCGGCCCTGATCGCCGCCGCCGCCGGCTGGGTGCTCGTCGCGGTGGCCGCGATCGTGGCGGCGACCCGGTCCGGACCCGTGCCCGATGCGGTGGCGACCGACGGCGGGTCGACCGCGGTCGGGCTGATCGGACTGATCGGCGCGATCGGGCTGGTCGCCGGCGTGGGCCGCGGGGCGATGGCGCTCAGCCGCATCCGGTCCGGGCAGGAGACCGGGCGGTCCCTCGCGCTGTGGGCCATCGCCCTGGGCGCGGTGCCGTTCATCGTCGTGCTGCTGCTCGGCGTGGCGACCGTGCTGACCCACGCCTGAGCTCCCCCGCCGGACGGCACCCCGCGACCCACCCGGCGCGGGCTCTCAGCTCTCCGGCTCCTCCACCAGCTCCGCCGTGACCTGCAGCCCCGCACCGTCCGGGTCGAGGTCCACGACCACGGTGTCACCATCGCGGACCTGGCCGGCCAACAGCTGACGGGCCAGCCGGTCGCCGATCTGCTTGGCGACCAGCCGACGCAGCGGGCGCGCACCGTAGGCCGGGTCGTACCCCTCGATGGCCAGCCACTCGCGCGCGGCGGGCGTCACGTCGAGGGTCAGCCGCCGGTCGGTGAGCCGTGTGGCCAGCAGCGCCACCTGCAGGTCGACGATCCGGCCGATCTCCTCCAGGGACAGCGCATCGAACAGCACGATGTCGTCGAGCCGGTTGAGGAACTCGGGCTTGAACGCGGCGCGCACCGCCTCCATCACCGAGTCCCGCTTGCCCTCGTCGGACAGCGTGGGATCGACCAGGTACTGGCTGCCCAGGTTCGAGGTGAGCACCAGGATCACGTTGCGAAA
>JAHIJU010000376.1 GCA_018898235.1 Actinomycetota bacterium
CAGCCGTCCCGGCGGGGTCGGCGGGCAGCCGGTCGACGTCGACCTGCCCGGATCCGTCGAGTAGCCGGCGGCCGTCGGCCGTCACCAGATCGACCGCGAGGCAACCGGCGCGGAACCCGTCACGGATGTCGGCGGCGACCTCGTCGAACCGCGGTCGGACCGCGTACCAGAGCTCGTCGCCGGCCCGCAGCGGGTGGGCACCTGTCAGCTCGGCACCGACGAACCCGCCGGGCGGGGCCGCAGCCAGCCGGAACGCACCGGCCGCCACCCCGTCCCACTCGAGCCGCAGCACCGGGCCGTCACCGAGCCCGCACCCCGCACCGCCGCGCTGCAGGGTCAGCCGCGCCTGGTTCACGACGGCGACTGTGCCCTCGACCTCGGCCCACGGCCACCCGGGGCACCGGTCCCGACGTCGTTCCCGGTCGCCGTGCGCAGCACGGCACGCACCGCCGCCTCGTCGAAGGCCTCGGGCCGCGCCGTCCAGACGGTCCACACCGCGCTCTCCCCCGGCAGCAGCGTGAGCAGGTTCTGGTCGGCCCAGGCGTCGGGGTCGATGCGGTCGACCAGCAGGGTCGCCTCCCGCAGGAGACTCCGGGCGCCGATCACCACCCGTACCTGGCCGCGGCCGGGCTCGCAGGAGACCCAGTACTGCGGCTCGCGGGCCGGCAGTTCCTTGTCCTCCCGCCCCGCGGTGACGGCCCGGACGGCACCGGCCGTCGCCACGAGCAGGCCGGCGTCGAGCGGTGTGCGCGCGGTCGCATCGGCCCAGCCGGTCACGTCGACCGCCTGGCCGACGGGGACCTGCACGCGCACGGTCGCACCGGCGACCTCCGCCTCGGGGGCCGTGCCACCGAGGGCGAACCGTTGCACCCGGACCACGGCGTCCCACGGCGTGGACCCGGAGTTGACCGCCACGAGCCTGCGGTCGGCGCCCTCCCCCTGCCAGGTGAGCAGGTGGTCGGCGAACGCCCGGCGGATCGCGTACGCGACGGGCTTCCAGCGTCCGGCGACGTCCACGGCCGACCAGGAGATGGCCGGCCAGCAGTCGTTGAGCTGCCAGACGATCACTCCGCGGCAGTGCGGCGCGTCGGCCCGCCAGCCCTCGATGCCGAACGCCACGGCGCGCGCCTGGAGCAGCTGGGCACGCCAGTACCACTCGTCGAAGTCGTCGGGCACGCCCAGGTGCAGCGCCATCACCTCCTCGATCCGTTCGGTTCCGCCGGGCGCCTTCTGCCGGCCGATGACGCCCGGGCTGAACGGCGCGGGGGCGCTCTCGTGGACGGCCGCGTCGAACGTCGCCCGGGTGGGGGGCCCTTGGAAGCCGAACTCGGAGACGAACCGGGCGGGCACGTCGCCGTACCGGGTGTAGTCGCCGGGGAGCCACACGTGGACCACCCCGCGGTCGGGGTCGTTGGGGTCGTGCCAGCGGTCACCGGAGGACGGGCTGGAGATCAGGTAGTGCCGACCGGGGTCGAGCTCGGCGACCACCTGCGGGAGCACCTCGGTGTAGAGCCGTTCGCCCCAGGTGCGGTCCCCGAGCTGGGGGCCCCAGCCCTGCACGAACCAGAACCAGAGGTTCTCGTTGCTGCCGTTCCAGGTGACCAGGCTGGGGTGCGGCATGAGGCGGGTGACCATCTCCTGCGCCTCGGCCCGGACCTCGGCGGTGAACGGCTCCTCCTCGGGGTAGGCGGCGCAGGCGAACAGGAAGTCCTGCCAGACGAGCAGGCCCCGGGAGTCGCACTCCTCGTAGAGCGCGTCATCCTCGGCGATGCCGCCGCCCCAGACCCGCAACAGGTTGGCGCCCATGGCGATCGCGTCGAGCACCCCGCGCCGGTAGTCGGCCCGGGTGACGCAGCCGACGAAGCAGTCGTCCGGGATCCAGTTGAACCCGCGCACGAACATCGGGCTGCCGTTGACCGTCAGGGCGTAGCCGGAGCCGTCGGGTGCGCCCTGCGTCTCGACGACCACCGTGCGGAAGCCGATCCGCCGGGTCCAGGCGTCGAGCGTGGCGCCGTCGCCGCCGCTGAGCTCGACGACGAGCGGGTGCAGCACCTGCTCCCCCATACCGGTCGGCCACCACAGCGGCACGTGCGGCACGCGCACCTCGAGCTCGGCCGTGGTGGCGCCGGGCGGCACGTCGACGTGCGCGAGGATGCCGGCCACCGCGGCCCGTACGGTGAGTGGGCCCTGACCGGCGCGTTCGAGCTCGACGTGCACGCGGACGTGCCCGGTTCCCGCGGGGTCGACCTCGACGACGGGGCGGACGGCGGCCAGCCGGGCCTCGTCCCAGGTCTCGACGAGGACGGGCCGCCAGACGGCGGAGGTGATGAGGGTCGGCCCCCAGTCCCAGCCGAAGTTGGACTGCATCTTGCGGATGAACGGTCGTTCCTCGCTGAACGGACTGGGCAGCGGGCCGAGCCGGTCGAGCTCGGCCCGTGCGGCGCGGCGCGGGGAGTCGAGCCGGATCTCGAGCCGGCCGCTGCGACGGCCGGGCGGCAGCGCGACGCGGTAGCTGCGGTGCATGTTCCGGGTGGTGAGGAGCTCGCGGCCGTCCAGGCTCACCGTGGCGGTGGTGTCCAGGCCGGTGAGCACGAGGTCGACCCGGCCGTCGTCGGTGACGGGGGGCAGGTCGGTGCTGTAGGTCCAGTCGCTCTCGCCGACCCAGTGCTGGTGCTGCTCACCGTCGTCAAGGTAGGGGTCGGCGAGCAGGCCGGCGGCCATCAGGTCGGTGTGCACGGATCCGGGGACCTGGGCCGGGACGGACTGTCCGGCAGTGGGGTCTGAGAGGCCGTTCGGGAGTCCCCGGGGCGCTGCGCAACGCAACGTCCAGCCGTGGGCCAGGGTCTGTCGGGAGAGCACGGGTTCCTCCGGTTCGGGGCGATCGATGTCGGATCGTGACTTGACGGGACCGACGCGGGGTGAAGACACTGTGGTCGACGTTGATATAGCGCTTCACCACGTGCAGAAAGTAACATCGACGACGCACCGCGGCAACGACGCCGCAGAACAGGACCCGCCATGAGACTCCACCGCACCGGGCTTCGCCTCACCGTGCTGGCCGCCTGCGCCGCACTGGTGACCGCCACCGCCGGTTGCAGCTCGTCCTCGAGCCCGACGACGGGCGCCAGCTCCGACGAGGCCGTGACCCTGCACATCGGCAACCAGCCGGCCGAGACCGAGACCGCCGCCCTGGCGCTGTTCACCAGCCAGATCACGCAGTTCCGCGCGGCCCACCCGACCTGGACCATCGACACCAGCGTCGACGGCTGGGACGCCCAGACGTTCCCCGCCAAGCTGGCCTCCGGCGACCTGCCGGACGTGTTCGAGGTGCCGTTCACCGAGATCGCTGGGCTCGTGCACCGCGGTCAGGTCGCGGACATCACAGACGCCCTGGCCGCCTCGGGCGCGGGGACGATGCTCAACCCCTCGCTCGTGAAGCTCGCCAGCGACTCCGACGGCAAGGTCTACGGCGTCCCCACCAGCGCCTACGCTCTGGGCCTGGTGTACAACCGCGCGATGTTCACCGCCGCCGGGCTCGACCCCGACGCGCCACCGGCCACCTGGGCCGAGGTGCGCAAGGACGCCGCGTCGATCACCCAGGCCACCGGCCAGGCCGGCTGGGCGCAGCTGACGACGAGCAACCAGGGCGGCTGGATCCTCACGTCGCAGATCTACTCCCGCGGCGGGACCGTCCAGGACGCCACCGGATCGGCCGTGACGCTCAACGGCGCGCCGGCCCGTGACGCGCTCCAGCTGCTGTCCGACATGCGCTGGAAGGACGGCTCGGTCTCGACCAACGCCCTGCTCGGGATCATGGACCTCGCCCAGGAGTTCGCCGCGGGCAAGGTCGCCATGACGATCCTGCAGCCGGACGCCTTCACCCCGCTGACCACCCAGCTCGGCTTCAAGGCCGCCGACTTCGGCTTCGCGCCGATGCCGACGGTCGCGGCAGGTGACCCGCCCACCACGTTGTCGGGCGGCACGTTCAGCGTCGTGAACCCCAAGGCGTCGGCGGCCCAGAAGGCCGCGGCGGTCGCCTGGATCGAGTTCCAGAAGCTGTCCAAGTACACCGACAAGGATGCTGCGCTCGCCGATGCGAACGCAGCCGTCGCCGCCGGCACCCCGGTCGCGATCCCGGGCCTGTCGGCGGTCGGTGCCGACCAGTACCAGCAGTACCTCACGTGGGTCTCCGCCGTGAACAACGTGCCGGTGGCCAACTTCACGCCCTACCTGGACAAGGCGGCCCAGCAGGTCGTGCTGCCCGAGCCCGCGGTCCAGGCCCAGGCCACGTACGCCCTGCTCGACCCCGTCGTGCAGGCTGTGCTCACCGACCAGGGCGCCGACATCGGCTCGCTGCTGGGCCAGGCCACCACCAGCGCCGAAGCGCTGCTCGGCCGCTGACCGGACGAGGAGGGGGTCGGCCCGCCGCCGACCCCCTCCCGCGAGGAGCGACAACGATGACGACCGTGACGACCGCCACGCCCACCGCACCGACCGGCGCACCCGCACCGCCCGCACGGCTGCCCCGACTGCGCCGCTGGGTGCAACGGGGCGGCGCGAGCACGGTGGCGCTCGCGCTGCCCGCCCTCGTGGTCTTCGGCCTGTTCTCGTGGTGGCCGATGATCCGCGGAGCGGTGATGAGCGTGCAGCGCACCAACTTCGTCACGGCACCCACGTTCGTCGGCCTGGGCAACTTCGAGTACGTGCTCGCAGACCCGCGGCTCGGCACCGCCGTCATCAACACCGTGTGGTTCGCCGTGCTGGCGATCGTCCTCGGGTTCCCGGCGCCGATCCTGCTGGCCGTCGTGGTGTCCACCGTGACCGACCGACGGCGCCGGTGGTTCACCGTGCTCACCTACCTGCCGGCGATGGTGCCGCCCGTGGTGGCGATCCTGCTCTGGAAGGTGTTCTTCGACCCGTCGCCGCAGGGGCTGTTCAACCAGGTGCTCGGCTGGTTCGGCCTGGGGCCGCTGCTGTGGCTGAACTCGGCGACCACCGCCATGCCGTCGATCGTGCTGGAGTCGACCTGGGCCGGCGCCGGCACCGCCACCCTGGTCTACCTGGCCACCCTCACCTCCGTACGGGCGGAGCTGTACGAGGCCGCCACGCTCGACGGGGCCGGGATCGGCCGCCGACTGTGGCACGTCACGTTGCCGCAGATGCGCGGCATGCTGCTGGTGATGATGCTGCTCCAGCTCATCGGGGCAGCGCAGGTGTTCGCCGAGCCCTACCTGTTCACCGGCGGGGGGCCGCAGAACGCGACCCTCACCGTGCTGCTGCTGGTCTACAACTACGCGTTCGTCAACGCCGACTACGGGGCCGCGACCGCCCTGTCGGTGCTCCTGGCGGCCTCGCTCGCCGCTCTGTCCCTCGTCTACTACGCCGCCACCCGACGCTGGAGCGCCTCATGACCGCCGCACGCGCACCGCAGGTCGCCGCCGGCTCGTTCGTCGGCAGCCGCGACCTGGCGTCGTGGCGGGTCCGGTCGGGGCTGCGGGGCAGCCAGGTGCTGGTCGCCGCGGCGATCGTGGTGGCGGGGCTGGGACCGCTGGTCTGGCTCGCGCTCGCCTCGTTGTCGACCACCCAGGACGTGCTGCGCAACCCGATGAGGGTCTGGACGGACCCCACGCACTGGGAGAACTACCGGGCGGCGCTGTCCGGCGTCGGGCTGCCGCGCTACCTGCTCAACTCCCTGGTGATCGGCCTGGGCACGGTGGCGGTCACGCTCGTGGTGGCGGCCACCGCCGCCTACGTCATCGCGGTGCTGCGCCCGCGCTGGGCCGGTCTGCTCAGCGGGGCGATCGTGGCGACGCTGTTCCTGCCCGCCGTCGTGCTGCTCGTGCCGCTGTACCTGACGGTGTCGCACCTGCCGGGCACCGGGGCGAGCCTGCTCAACAGCTTCTGGGGCGTCTGGCTGCCGGCCGGGGCCAACGCGTTCGGGGTGCTCATCCTCAGCACGTCGTTCCGCACGCTGCCCCGCGAGATCCTCGAGGCCGCCCGGCTGGACGGGGCCGGCAACCTGCGGATCCTGCTCCAGGTGGTGCTTCCGCTGTCCCGGCCGATCCTCGGGGTGACGACGCTGCTGGCGTTCATCGGGTCCTGGAAGGACTTCCTGTGGCCCTAC
>JAHIJU010000377.1 GCA_018898235.1 Actinomycetota bacterium
ACGGTGAGCTCGCCCAGACCAGCGCGACCACCGAGGCCAGGGCGAGCGCCGCGGCGGACAGCCGTTCGCGACCGGCCGCGAGAACCGCCGACTGCATCCGCGGACCCCACGACGCTCGCCGCGTGCGGGGGGCCACCTCGACCGCGAGCTCCGACGTCTCGACCTCGGACGTGACGGGACGCGGACCGGGCATCGGCAGGTCGGACCTCACGGCTGGTCCGTCGGGCGGGGCGGGCGCATGTCGACCCAACTGCCGGTCGCGGTCCGGGCATTCCCCGCGCGGCCATCCGTGCGCGCGGGGCAGCCCGGCCGGCAGCCCAGCCGGCAGCCCGGGCCCGTCAGCGCAGGTCGAGCCCCAGCTGGTCGGCATCGAGCTGGTCGAGCGCCTCGTCGAGCACGGCCGAGGAGTGGGCGCCGACCCGGCGCTGGCGCACCAGCTCGGCGCGCTGGGCCTCGATCAGCACGCGGCGCAGGTCGCGGAGCTCGTCGGCGGTCGCGCCCCCGCCCTCGGCGGGTTCCAGCACCCGCCGCAGCTGCGGACGGATCTCGTCGCGCAGGCGCTCGACCAGGCCCGGGCTGAACGGCGTCCCGTCCGGCCGCACGAGGTCCTCGGCCGCCAGCCGGGCCTCGGCGGCGGCGGTCAACCGGGCGTGCAGGTCCGCCCGGTCGGCCGAGTCGTCGGGTGTCGTGTCCAGGCCGAGCCGGCGCACCACCGTGGGCAGCGTCGAGCCCTGCACGAGCAGCGACCCGGCCGCGACCACGAACGCGACCAGCACCAGCAGCGAGCGGTGCGGGGTGGACGACGGCAACGACTGGGCCGCGGCGACCGTCACGGCACCACGCATCCCGGCCCAGACCAGGACGACTCCCTCGCGCGGGCCGAGCCGCTGATCGGCCAGGTAGTCCAGGTCGGCCTCCTCGCGGGCGATCATCCGCCGCACGCGCTCGCCCCATGCGGTCGCCTGCTCGGGGGCCATCCGCCCCGGTCGACGCGTCCCGGGGTCGTCCAGCCGCCGCTGCATCAGGGCCAGCCGCTCGCGCCGCTCGCCGTCGCGCCGTCGTCGCCGGTGGTCGAGCAGCCACAGCCCCGGGGCGATGAACGCGCCCCGGACCAGCACGACGAGGGCCGCGACGGTGAGGCCGAGTCCGAGCGCGAGCCCCCGCGAGGAGTGGTCGAGCTGCACCTGGTGCAGCAGGCCCGAGGCCTGCAGGCCCATGAGCAGGAACACGCCGCCCTCCAGCACCAGCTCAACGGTGCGCCAGACGGCGGCCTCGGCCAGACGGTCCTGGGCCGACAGGTCGCGGGCCGAGCCGTACCCGGTGACCAGCCCCGCCGTCACGGCCGCCACGAGCCCCGACGCCCCGAGCTGCTCGGTGGGCAGGTAGGCGACGAACGGTGCCACCACGGACACCGCGACGCTCGCGGCCGGCTGCGTCAGATGGCTGCGCACCAGCCGGTTGAGCCGGCCCACCACCCATCCGATCACCGCCGCGGCGAGCACGGCCCACACGAAGTCGGCCACCACGCCGCCGAGCGAGACGGCCGCGGCGGTCGCGGCCACCGCCGAACGCAGCAGCACCAGGGCCGAGGCGTCGTTGAGCATCGCCTCCCCCTCGAGCACGGTGGCGACCCGGGGGGACAGCCCGGCCCGGCGACCGATCGACGTCGCGACGGCATCCGTCGGGCTGACGATGGCGCCGATGGCGATACCGGTGGCCAGCCCGACCCCCGGGACGAGCGCCATGAGCACCAGGCCGACGACCAGCGCCGAGACGCCCACGAGCAGCACCGACAGCCCGGAGATGAATCGCAGGTCGCGTCGGAAGTCCATGCTCGGCATAGTGACCGCCGAGGAGTACAGCAGGGGCGGCAGCACGAGCTCGAGCACCACCGCGGGTTCCACGACGACGTCGGGCACGATGGGCAGCAGCCCCACCCCGATCCCGACGACGACGAGGAGCAGCGGCCCCGGCAGCCCGAGCCGCGGCGCGGTGGCCGTGACGGCGACCACCACGAGCACTGCGGCGACGATCGGCGCGAGCAGGTCCATGGCCGCAGAGTAGGAGGCGACGGCGGGTTCGTGCCCGGCTCCGCCTCCGCCGGGTGCGTCGCCGATGACTTCGAGCAGCTCGCGGGCTCCGCCGCGCTCGGGCCGGATGCCCAGCCACACCACCGACAGCGGCCGTTCGATGCCGACCCCGCCCTCGCGCAGCTTCAGCCTGGCGACCTCGCCTGGCTCGCCTGATCCTCCCCTGCCGACCCCGCCCTCGCGCAGCTTCAGCCTGGCGACCCTGCCTGGCTCGCCCGATCCGCCCCTGCCGACCTCGTCTTCGCGCAGCTTCAGCCTGGCGACCCTGCCTGGCTCGCCCGATCCGCCCCTGCCGACCCCGTCTTCGCGCAGCTTCAACCTGGCGACCCTGCCTGGCTCGCCGATCCGCGCCTGGCGACCCCGTCCTCGCGCAGCTTCAGCCCTGCGACCCCGTCCTCGCGCGGCTTCAGCCTGGCAACCTCGCCTGGCTCGCCTGATCCGCCCCTGGCGACCTCGTCCTCGCGCAGCCTCAGCCCCGCGACCCCGTCTTCGCGCAGCGGATGGCGAGGTATCGGCGGCGCGAGGACGGGGTCGCAAGGGTCCGGGCGTCGGCGGGCGTCCTACGCGCCGGGATGAGGGCGAGGGAGCGGCGCGGCGGTGACGAGTCGGCACGGCGGCGACTGTGGGGACGACGGTGACGAGGCGGGACGGACGGTGACGAGGCGCGGTGGATCTGGTGGTGAGTCCCTGCGACGGGCCGCTCGTCGTGCGGGGCCGAGCGCCGCGACCTACCGTCGAGGAGGACCACGGGCCGACGCCCGACCACGCACCCATGGGGAGACCTGCCATGACCACCACGAAGTCCCATGTCGACGTCCGCGGCGATGTCCTCACCGGCCGCCAGCACGGCGAGCACGGCGCCATCGCCTCGGAGCGCCTCGCGAACCACCTGCAGGCGATCCTCGTCGATCTCCTCGAGCTGGCGAACCAGGGCAAGCAGGCGCACTGGAACGTCGTCGGCCCCAACTTCCGCGACACGCACCTGCACCTGGACGAGATCGTCGAGGCCGCGCGCGAGCACGCCGACGTGTTCGCCGAGCGGTTGCGCGCCCTGCACGCCCTGCCCGACGGGCGCAGCACCACCGTCGTCGCGTCGACCACGTTGCCGCAGTACCCCGACGGTGAGGTGACCACCGCCAAGACGGTCGACCTGGTCACGGCGCGGATCGACGCCACGGCCGCGACGCTGCGCACGGTCCATGACGAGGTCGACGAGGACGACCCGACATCGGCCGATCTGGTGCACGCCGCGATCGCCGACCTGGAGAAGCTGTCGTGGATGCTCGCCGCGGAGCTGCGCAGCCCGCGCGGCTAGCTTCTGCAGGGCCGATGCGGCGAGCGGGCCCGCGGCCGGCCTACCCCGGTGCCCCGGTGGCTCCGGAGCGGCCGGTGCCCCTGTGCCTGGAGCGGCTCGTTCCCCGCTGCTCCGCTGGCACCGGCGCGGCCTGTTCCCTCGTGCTCGGCGCGGCCTGTTCCCCTGTGCCCCGGAGCGGCCGGTTCCCCGGTGCCACTGGAGCCCGCCCCGCCCCGCCGCTTCAGCGCAGCACGACAGACTTGACCGCCTCGTCCGCGAACGTCTGCCGCTTGGCGTTCCACAACGGCCGGAGGTACCCGATCCCCAGGGTGATCCTGTTGAGGATGTTCGCGAACTCGCGGACGAAGGCCATCCAGACCCCCAGCGGCCGGCCGGTGCTCTCGCGAACCAGCCGGGTGCCGGTGGCCAGGCGACCGAGGGACTTGCCGGTCCGCCCGGCGATGACGCAGCGGTTGACGAACCAGATGATGACGGCGACCAGGTACGCCGGGGCGCCGAGCAGCTGGGCCTGGTGGTCGGTCAGCTGCGAGCCCGGGTGGGAGATGGCCCAGGCGAGGCCGATGCCGAACGAGATGGCCACGATCGGAACGTAGACGACGAGCTCGTCGATCAGCCGCGCCAGTACCCGCCAGCCCCAGTGCGCGTAGCTGGGCGGAGCCGGTTGGAGCCACGGTGAACCGGCCCACTGACCCGGTTGCGCCGCGATGGGCGCTCCCCACCCGGGCCCGGCCGGTGCCCCGTACGGACCCGGATTGGGAGGAGCACCGAAAGGCATAGGTCCCGGCGCGCCCAGCGGCTGGGAGGGCGTGAGCGGCGGAGCGTCATACCCCACGGGCGCTGCCGGGACGCCGAAGGGGGCCGGCCCGGGTGGGGTGCCGAAGCGGGACTGTGCAGCCGGGGCGCCGAACGGTGAGCTCAGTGGTGCGGGACCAGGTGGGGTGCCGAACCGGGACTGTGTCGGGTAGGTCGACCCGCCGGCGAACGACCCGCCGGCGAACGCCCCGGCAGCGATCGACCCGCCGGCGATCGACCCGCCGCCGGGCGCCTCCCAACGACCGCCCCCGGCGGTGGGTGCCGCGCCGGACGGGGAGCCGGAGATCCCTCCGGGCGCGGGGGTGTCGGCAAGGTTCGGTGGCAGTGGCTGCGGCTGCCAGGTCGCCGGGGGCGCCGCCACTGACTGGGGTGGCATCGCCACGGCCGCCGTCGGCACCGGACCCACGGCCGCCGTAAGCACCGGACCCACAGCCGCCGTCGGCCCCGGAACCGCTGCCGCTGCCGGCACCGGACCCACGGCCGCCGAGCCGGCTGACACCCCCGGCGCGATCGCCGAGGAACCGGGGGCGACCTCGGCCGCCGCCGGTGCGGGGCCGGCCGGGCGCGCGGCCGAGGACACCCTGGTCCGCGTCTGCGGCGACCAGCCCTGGCCGTCGAAGTACCGGAGCACCCCGGGGTTGTTGACGTGCTCGTACCAGCCCGGTGCGGTCGGATCTCCTGGAGCCCCCATAGTCGGCAGTATCGGCGCCGTCGAGGTCCTGCTGAAGACTCGGGCCCGCCGACGTCGGTGTCCAGGCGGCTAGCGTGGCCGGGATGGCACCGCACCCGTTCGCCTCGCGCTGGAACCACAACGCGCACTACTACCCGCTCCTGGCGGCGGCCGTCGGCGAGTCCGCCCGGACGGTGGTGGACGTGGGCTGCGGCGACGGGACTCTGGCGCGCTTCCTGGCTCGGCCGGGCAGGGACGTGCTCGGCGTGGACCCCGATCCGCGTGGTGTCCTGGAGGCGCAGGCCGGGGTGCGCGTCGTGGCCGCCCGGGCCGAGGAGCTGCCGTGCGCCGACGCCACGGTTGATGCGCTGGTCATGGTCATGGCGCTGCACCACACCGACGCCCCGGCGGCGCTGGCCGAGATGCGCCGCGTCGTCCGTCCCGGCGGGACGGTGGCGATCCTCGGCTACGGCCGCTCGGCCGGGTTCAGGGATCGGGTGCTGGAGGCTCGGGACGTGGCCGCCCATCGCCACCACTCGCGGGCCATGACGGCCTGGGAGCCGGATGTCGCGCTCGCGGACCCGAGCCTGACCTGGGCACAGACCCGCGACCAGCTGCGTCTCGAGCTACCCGGCAGCACCTGGCGCCGGCTCCCGATGTGGCGCTACCTGGCCACGTGGCAGGCCGCCTGAGGACGATGTATCACAGCCCCGCCCGCCCCCTCCTTCCTCCCGTCGGCGGGGTGGGGGTGCCCGGTCGTTGCCGACGAGGAGAGCTGGGGCGGTGCCCGACACCACGCAGGGGTAGGTGTCGGTACCCGATGCCGGTCGCGTTCGACGGGGAGGGCCGTCGGACGCCTCACGGGAAGCGCCCTGGCTCTCCTCGTCGGATCGGGCCCGCGCGTGTTTCGTCCGCGCTACACGGAGCCCCTCGATGTCACAGCCATGTGAACTCTTGCGCCTGGGTCTGGGCAGGACGCGAACCACGAGGCACTCTGAGCCAAGTGGGTCGATCGACCCACTTCACGTCAGGCCCGCACGGGCCGCCGCTCGGATCCTCGGGGCGGCGCGTCCGCCGCCCCGACCGGAGGTCCCGTGAACCCCCGTCCCCTCGCCCTCGTCACCGGAGCCAGCGCCGGCTTCGGTGCGCTGTTCGCCCGCCGCATCGCCGCGACCGGCGCCGATCTGGTCCTGACCGCCCGCCGCGCCGACCGGTTGGCCACCCTCGCCGTCGAGCTGTCCGACGAGTTCGCCGTGACGGCTCACGTGCTCCCGGCCGATCTGGCCGACCCGGGCGCCCCGGCCACCATCGTCGCCGAGCTGGCGGACCGGGGCCTGACCGTGCACGCCCTGGTCAACAACGCCGGTTTCGGCACCTTCGGCCGGTTCGAGGCCGAGGACCCGGCGCGGATCGCCGCCGAGATCGCCGTCAACGTCACCGCGCCCACGCTGCTCACCCGGCTGCTGCTGCCGGACCTGCTCGCCGCGCCCGCCGGGTTCGTCGTCAACGTGACCAGCACGGCGGCCTACCAGCCGGGACCGAACATCGCCGTCTACTCGGCCACCAAGGCGTACCTGCGCTCGTTCACCGAGGCGCTCTGGCAGGAGACCCGCGCCAGCCGGCTGCGGGTGCTGGCCATCGCGCCCGGGCCGTCGCGTACCGAGTTCTTCCAGGCCGCGGGCTCCGAGGGCTTCGCCGTCGGGCAGATGGTGACCGCCGAGCAGGTCGTGGACCTGGCGATGCGCGAGCTGCGCCGCGGTGCCACGAGGCCGTCGGTGATCGTCGGGGCCCGCAACGCCGTCCAGGCCGCCGCCGCCCGGTTCGCACCGACGTCGATGACGCTGGCCGTCGCCGACAGGATGCTCTCCGCGAAGGCCGCCGAATGACCCGCATGCCGGTCGCCGAACGCCGCCAGGCCCTCGTCGACGCGACCATCCGGGTCATCGTGCGCGACGGGGTCGCGGCGGCCTCCACCCGGGCCGTCGCCGCCGAGGCGCAGATGCCGCTGGCCAGCCTGCACTACGCCTTCGGCTCCCGGGACGCCCTGCTGCGGGCCGTGGTCGAGGAGGTCACCGGCGCCGAGCTGTCCGCGGCCCGCGACGGTCTGCTGCTGTTCGACGAGGGCGACGGCCGGACCCCGATCGTCGAGCTGCTGCTGGTGGCCGTCGACCGGTACGTCGACCTGCTCGTCGAGCACCCCGAACGTGAGCTCGCCCTGGCCGAGCTCACCGTGCACGCCCGCCGCACCGGCATGGACGATCTGCTCGACCACGTGCGCACCGTCTACCTGGCGGCCGCCGAGCAGAACCTCGTGCACGCCGCCGCCCAGGCGCACATGCGCTGGACGGTGCCGGTCGCCGACGTCGCGCAGCTGCTGGTGATGCTGCTCGACGGGCTCACCTGGTCCTGGACCGGACGTCGCGACGAGGCCAACGCCCGGCGCAGCGGCCGGTTCGCCGCCCAGGCGCTGGCGCGGCTCGCCGAACCGCTCGGCCGCACCCCGATCGCAGCCCACGACCCCGAGCACCGCGCCGACCAGCCCTCGGGTGCCGCTCCCGACCTCCGCTAGACCTCCGCACCTTCCCGCCCCATCCCACCGCCCACCCGGGAGCCGCCCGATGCTCACCACCCTCGACCCACGTGCCGCCGCGTACGTCAACCTCAACGCGATCCTCGGCACCATCCCCGAGCTCGTCGCCCGGGTGCCGGAGGCCCGCGACATCGTCGCGCGCGACCCGCGCGCCACGAGCCTCGGGTTCGCCGTCCGCGGCGGGCCGCGCGCCGTGCTCGCCTTCAAGGACGGGCAGGTGCAGCTCGTGCCCGACCGCGCCGCCGGCACGATCGTGCTGCC
>JAHIJU010000378.1 GCA_018898235.1 Actinomycetota bacterium
AAGGACCCGATCGAGCTGATGAAGCTCAAGGAGATCGTCGAGAAGCTCGAGGACGCCGCGGACGCCTTCGAGAAGGTCGCCAACACCGTCGAGACCATCGCTCTCAAGGAGTCCTGAGCCAGGTGGAGTTCGCGCTCGTCGTGCTGGTCGTCGCGCTCGCGCTCGGCTTCGACTACACGAACGGCTTCCACGACGCGGCCAACGCCATCGCGACCTCGGTGTCCACCCGGGCGCTCACGCCGCGGGTCGCCCTCCTGATGGCCGCGGTCATGAACTTCGTCGGGGCGCTGCTGTCGACCAAGGTCGCCGAGACCATCGCGACCGCCATCGTCGACCTGCAGGACGCGCCCGCCCGGCTCTCCCTCGTGGTCATCGTGGCGGCCCTGGTCGGCGCCATCACCTGGAACCTCATCACCTGGTGGTTCGGGCTGCCGTCGTCGTCCACGCACTCGCTCATCGGCGGTCTGGTGGGCGCGGGACTGGCCGGCGGGCTGGGCATCTACGGCTCCCAGGTGGTCGACCGCGTGCTGATCCCGATGGTGGTCTCGCCGACCATCGGGTTCGTGGTGGCGTTCATCGTGATGATCGGGGTGCTCTGGGTGTGGCGGAACTCCTCGCCGCACCGCACCTTCCGTCGCTTCCGGCTGGCACAGACGGTGTCGGCCTCGGCGATGGCCCTCGGCCACGGTCTGCAGGACGCGCAGAAGACGATGGGCGTCATCTTCCTGGCGCTGCTGTCGGTCGGCTGGGCGCACCCGGGCCACACCATCCCGTTGTGGGTCAAGCTCGGGGCGGCGACCGCGATCTCGCTCGGCACCTACTCGGGCGGCTGGCGGATCATGCGCACCCTGGGCCGCAAGATCATCGAGGTGGACCCGGCGCGCGGCTTCGTCGCCGAGTCGGTGTCCGCCACCGTGCTGTACCTCAACGCGTTCGTGCTGCACGCCCCGGTGTCGACCACGCACGTCGTGACCAGCGCCATCATGGGCGTCGGCGCGACCAAGCGGGCCTCGGCGGTGCGCTGGGGCGTGGCCAAGAACATCGCGATCGCCTGGGTGCTCACCATCCCGGCCGCCGCCGCGGTCGCCGCCCTCATGTTCTGGCTGCTCCAGCTCGTCCTGCTCTGAGTCGCCGCCTCGGGTCGACCTAGTGCGTCGGGCCGATCAGCTGGGCGGCCACCACCCGTGGCCCCGTCGGACCGTCCGCCACATGCGTCACGAGCACCTGGCCGGGTCGGAGGAATGGGTCGGCGGTCGGCAGACCGTCCGCCACCGCGCGGCTCGCGTGGGTGGCCAGGACATCGAGCACCGTGGGCAGCACCGGTCGGTGCGTGCAGACCACGGCATCACCCTCGGTCGAGAGCAGGTCGATCATCTCGGCCGCGACCCGGGCGGGGGAGTCGGCGTGGGCGTCCTCGGTGAGCAGGTCCGAGGTCACCAGGTCCAGGCCGGCGGCGACCGCGTACGGCCGGACGGTCTGCTCGCAGCGTCCCCATCTGCTGGTGACCACCCGGGCCACACCGAACGCCGAGAGCACCGGCACCAGCCCGACGGCCTGGCGCCGCCCGGTCGGGGTCAGCGGGCGGTCGAACTCGGTGCCCGACCAGTGCGCGCGTTTGCGGGCGCGTCCGTGCCGGGCCACCACCAGGGCGCGGGTGACCAGACGGCCCTGCGCGTGCTCCTCGACGAGCACGTCGAGCGGCTCGCGGTCCGAGGTGCGGGTGAGCCGGTGGGCGGCCACCTCCACGTCGAACCAGCGGACCTGGTCGACCTCGGCACGGTCGGCGCGGGGCACCGGCGGACGGGCGGCCAGCGCGAACCGGTCGGGACGTCCGGCGACCTCGGCCGCCCAGTAGTGCACCTGCTTGGGCCGGCCGGCGGACTCGTACTGCAACCCCGGCAGCGGGATCCCGAGGACGACGTCGAGCCCGGTCTCCTCCGCGACCTCACGGATCGCGGCCTCGACGGTGGACTCGCCCGGCTCGAGCTTGCCCTTCGGCCAGGACCAGTCCTTGTACCGCGGGCGGTGCACGAGGGCCACCTGCAACCGCCCCGTGCGCACCCGCCAGACGAGCGCCCCCGCGGCCTGGACCGGCGGGGTCAGGCCCTCGGTCACCGTCGCGCGCCCGGCAGCCTGCGCTGACGGGTGATGAGTTCGGACTGCAGGTCGGACAGCGGTTCGCCGTCGGCGCCGCGGTGGTGCCGGGTCCACGTGGCGTCCGGGCCCAGCCACCACGACGACGTGGTGTCGGCCACCGAGCGGTCGATCAGGTCGACCAGCTCGGCGACGTGCTCCGGCGCCGACAGCCGGACCAGTGCCTCCACCCGGCGGTCGAGGTTGCGGTGCATGAGGTCGGCCGACCCGATGTAGACCTCGGGGCCGGTGAACCCGTCGTCACCGGGCGTCGTGTGCGCGAAGGCGAAGATCCGCGAGTGCTCCAGGAACCGCCCCAGGATCGAACGGACCCGGATGTTCTCGGACAGCCCCGGCACGCCCGGGCGCAACGCGCAGATGCCCCGCACGTTGACGTCGACCTGCACCCCCGACTGCGAGGCGCGGTAGAGCGCGTCGATGATCGCCTCGTCGACCATCGAGTTGACCTTGATCTTGATCCACGCCTCGTGCCCGGCACGTGCCGCCGCGGCCTCGCGCTCGATCCGCTCGACGAGACCGATGCGGATGGAGCGCGGCGCCACCAGCAACCGGTGGAACCGGCTGCGCGGGGCGTACCCCGACAGCTGGTTGAACAGCCGGGTCAGGTCCTGACCGACGTCGGGGTCCACCGTGAGCAGGCCGACGTCGGTGTACAGGCGCGCGGTCTTCGGGTGGTAGTTGCCGGTGCCGACGTGGCTGTAGCGACGCAGCCCGTCGGCTTCCTGGCGCACCACCAGGGACAGCTTGCAGTGGGTCTTGAGCCCGACGATGCCGTAGACGACGTGCACCCCGGCCTGCTCGAGCTTGCGCGCCCACTCGATGTTGTTCTGCTCGTCGAACCGGGCCTTGATCTCCACCAGGGCCAGGACCTGCTTACCGGCCTGGGCGGCGTCGATGAGCGCGTCCACGATCGGTGAGTCGCCCGAGGTCCGGTAGAGCGTCTGCTTGATGGCGAGCACCTGCGGGTCCGTGGCCGCCTGCTCGAGGAACTGCTGCACGCTCGTGGAGAAGGAGTCGTACGGGTGGTGCAGCAGGATGTCGCGGGCCCGGATCGCCGCGAAGATGTCGGTCGGGTTGGCCGACTCGACCTCGGCCAGGTGCCGGTGCGTGGTGGGGATGAACGCCGGGAAGTGCAGCTCGGCCCGGTCCAGGTCGGCGATCAGGTTCAGCCCGGTCGCGTCGAGCGGTGCGGGCAGCTCGTACACGTCGTCGTCGAACATCCGCAGCTCGCGGGTGAGCAGCGTGCGTACCCGCGCGCTCGTGCCCGCGGCCAGCTCGAGGCGCACCGGCGGTCCGAACCTGCGGCGCAGCAGCTCCTTCTCCATCGCCTTGAGGAGGTTCTCGGCGTCGTCCTCCTCGACCTCGACGTCCTCGTTGCGCGTCACCCGGAAGGTGTGGAACTCCTGCACCTCCATCCCCGGGAACAGGTAGTAGAGGTGCTGGGCGATGACGTCCTCGATCGGCACGAACGAGATCGGGCCGCGTTCGCGGGCCGCGGTCTGCTGGTCCGGCACCGACGGCTTGCCGCTCGCGTCGACCGCGAGGTAGCGCGGCAGCAGCGGCGGGACCTTGACCCGGGCGAAGTGCTCCTTGCCGCTCGTCGGGTTCACCACGCTCACCGCCAGGTTGAGCGAGAGCCCCGAGATGTACGGGAACGGGTGCGCCGGGTCGACCGCCAGCGGGGTGAGCACCGGGAAGATCTGCCGGCGGAAGTACTTGGTCAGCCGGTCCTGCTCGGACTCGCCGAGGTCCGCCCACCGCACCAGGGTGATGCCCTCGGCGGCCAGCGCCGGGGCGACCTGCTCGGTGAACACCGCCGCGTGGCGGGTCATGAGCTCGTGCCCCTTCTCGCTGATCGCCTCGAGCACGTGGCGCGGCGACAGGCCGCTGGCCGCGGTCACCGCGATCCCGGTCGCGATCCGGCGCTTGAGGCCGGCGACGCGCACCATGAAGAACTCGTCCAGGTTCGAGGCGAAGATCGCCAGGAACCGCACCCGCTCCAGCAGCGGGACGTCCGGGTCCTCGGCCAGCTCCAGCACCCGCTGGTTGAAGGCCAGCCAGGACAGCTCGCGGTCGGCGAAGCGGTCGAGCGGGAGCGCCGCATCGGGCACCGGGAGGACCGTCGCCGTCGGCGCGACGTGCTCGGCGATGTGGGCAGCCAGCTCGGTGTCCAGGTCAAGGGCGTCGGTCATGGCGACCATCGTGGCACCGGCCGGTGAACGATGGGTGACACGGGTGCCCGGAAGCCGGTACTGGACGTGCACGCCCGTCGTCGTGAAGCCCGCGGACTCGTACGTGTGCAGGGCCGCCGGGTTGTCGCCCTCGACGTACAGCACCGCGCGCCGCAGCCCGCGCCCGGCCAGGTGCGCCAGCGCGGCACCGGTGAGCAGGCGTCCCAGGCCCATGCCCTGGGCACCGGGGTCGACGCCGAGCACGTAGATCTCACCGACCGGGTCCGGGCCGTGCTCGCCGGCCGGATGCACCTTGGTCCAGACCGAGCCGAGCAGCTCGTCGCCGCTGGTCACGAGCAGGAAACCGGCCGGGTCGAACCACGGTTCGCGCTGCAGGGCGTGCAGGTCGGAGGCCGTGATGCTGCCCTGCTCGGGGTGCCGGGCGAACGCACGTGCGTTGACCGCGAGCCAGGCCGGTTCGTCCCGACCCACGTCGAACGGGCGAAGTCGCAGATCCTCGGGCGGCTGCGGCGGCGGCGGCGCGGCGACCGGCAGATCGACCGACATGACGAGCATGCGTCGCACCGGGTCGGCACCGGCACGGCGGGCGAGCTCCTGGGCGGCGGGCAGGTCACCGTGGGCCCAGACGTCGACCGGCCCGTCCACGGCCTGCTGCACCGACCGGAGCAGGGCGGCGCCCAGCCCTCGCCGCCGGTGCGCAGGGTCGACGACGAGCTCGACGACCGCGTCCCCGCCCACGGTCCGCAGCTGGGCGTAGCCGATCAGGCGCCGACCGAGGTGCACCACGCGGTGCGCGGCGCCCGAGCCGGCCCTCAGGTGCAGCAGGGTCTGCTCGTCGAGCGGGGCGACGCCGTCGGCCCGCTGCGCGCGGCGGGCCAGGGCGCGCACCGCGCCCGGGTGGACGCGAGGTGGTGCCAGGACGGTGGGCATGCCCCATCTCAGCACGTGCGGCCGGTGGCGCCGGACCCGTGCCGGCCGGGACCTCGGTGCGCCGCACGTCCCGCACCCGACCGGCGGACGTCGACGGGGCCGATCGGCCCCGTCCGCCGGTGCGACCGGTAGCGTGGGCGTGCCATGGACGTGCCACCGCCGAGCCGCCGCCGAGACCGTCGTCGTCCCCCCGCGGGGCCTCGGACGGTCGACGTCGATGTGGTGGTCGTCGGTGCGGGGCAGGCCGGGTTGACCGCCGCCCACCACCTGCGGCGAGCCGGGCTGGCGGCCCTCGGGTCGCTCGGGTGGCAGGAGTCGGCGGCGACGTTCGTGGTCCTCGACGACTCACCGGTACCCGGTGGGGCCTGGCAGCGGCGGTGGCCCGGTCTGACGATGGCCGCGGCGCACCGGGCGCACACCCTGCCGGGGATGCCGCTGTCGGTCCCCGACGCCCAGGCGCCGGCGGCCCGTGCCGTCCCCGCCTACTTCGCGCAGTACGAGGACGCGTTCGCCCTGCACGTCCAGCGTCCGGTGCACGTGCGCGCCGTCCGTCGCGACGGCGACCGGTTCGCCGTCGAGTCCCAGCACGTGGCACTGCCCGAGGAGCAGGTGACCTTCCGCGCCCGCGCGCTCATCAGTGCGACCGGGTCCTGGACCAAGCCGTTCTGGCCGGTGTACCCGGGACGGGAGGCATTCATCGGCCGTCAGCTGCACGCCCGCGACTACCGCACCCCGGCCGAGCTGGCGGACGGCCCGGTCGTCGTGGTCGGCGGCGGGGCGTCGGCCGTGCACATCGTGGCCGAGCTGGCCGCCGTCACCACGACCTGCTGGGTGACCCGTCGGCCGCCGCAGATCGACCCGCGCGACCGGACCGCGGCGGTCGAGGCGGCGGAGCGGGCCGGTGCGATGGTGGCCCGGCCGATGTTCGAGCGGATCGGGGCCCGCGGGGTGTGGTTCGCCCCGCGTGAGACGACGGACCCGGACGTGGCCGCCGACGGTGCCGACGCTGGCTGGGTCGACGGGCCGCCGTTCGTCGCGGCCGGTGCGATCGTGTGGGCCACCGGGTTCCGCCCGTCCCTGGCCCATCTGGCCCCGCTGCATCTGCGGACCGCCGGCCGGCCGCTGAGCCTGGACGGCGGGGTCGTCACCACCGAGCCGCGGGTGCTGCTGGTCGGCTCGGCCGCCGGTGACGCCCAGGGCACACCGGGGCAGGACCCGCAGGCGCCGGATGCGGTCCGGGACCTGCTCGCACGCCTCGGGCTGTGAGGCTCAGCCGGTCGGTATCCGCCCGGAGGCCCACACCAGGCCGTACGGCAGCCTCGACCGGGCCATCGTCCAGGTGTGCGCGACGCCGCTGACCTCGTCGAGCACCACGTCGGCACCGCGCGCCCGCAGGGTCTGGGCGATCGTGCGCACCGCGTCCACGGCGGGCGCCGTCGACTCGGCGTCGACCGCGATGAACATGTGCTGGCCGGGGTCGATGGTCACGGTCGACGCGTAGGCCGTCACATCGTGGGTCAGCCACTGCGCGTGGGTGGCGAGCATCGCGTGGCCGCCGTCGCCCGGGGTCGGGTACGGGGCGAGGGCCAGGAACGTTCCCCACAGGTCGGGGTGCCGCAGCCCCTGGTCGAGGGCGCAGAAGCCGCCCGAGGAGAAGCCGCCGAGCACCCGGTGCGCGGCGTCGGCCCGCGTGGCGAACGTCGAGTCCACCCAGGGCACCACGACGGTGGTGAGGTAGGTCTCGACCTGGGAGCCGCCGCGTGTGGAGTCCAGGCACTCGGTGTCGTCGGCGGTCGCGCCGGTCCCGTTCACATCGACGCTCACCACGATCATCGGCTGCACCAGCTTGGCGGAGAGGAGCACGTCCATCGCATGCGGCGCGTCACCGGCCGCGAACCAGTCGCCGGACGCACCGGGGCTGCCGTGGATCAGGTAGACGACGGGGTAGCGGGTGGCATCGGCGCCGTTGTAGCCAGGGGGCGTGTAGACCCACGTGATCGACTTCGTGGGCATGTCCAGCGAGGCGTGGCTGGGCACATGGAACGCCTGGGAGGCCCCCTGCCCCGGGCCCCCGGAGACCGGTGTCGCCGTCCCGTGGGAGAGCCTGGGCGCGGGCGCCAGGCCCCAGCCGGACAGCGTGGTCTGCAACGACTGGACGTTCGGCACGTAGCCGGCGATGGCATTGGCCGCGACCGCGAGCGCGAGCACGGTCGCCGTCCCCGCCCCGACCGCCCACGGCCACGACCTGCGGTGGCGCCGGCGGCGCAGCACCAGCACGACGACGAGCGCCACGGCCAGCGCGCCGACCGCCACCGCCGTCCAGACCGAGCTGATGAGGTCCCCGCCCCGGGCGAGCTCGCGCAGCACCGTGTGACTGATCGTCACGTCCGGCGCCGGCACCTCGTTGGGCATCAGGTCATCTTGCCCTCTCCACCTGAGCGTGCACGAATGCAGGACCAGGGCCGTGGAGGGGCCAGACTGGGACGTTGTGAGCTCCAGGGGGTCGTCGACGGCACGCACGGCGCTGGTGGGGCAACGGACCCGGCTGCGGGAGCGCGGCATCGCCTCCCGGGTGGTGCTCGTCATCGGGGTGCTCACCGCACTGTCGTCGCTGCGACCCAGGCTGTGGCGTTCGTGGGGATTCCTGCGCGACGTGCTGCCCGGGCTGGTGCCCGGCACCGCCCGCTCGTCGTTGCTCGTGGTGTCGATCACGCTCCTGCTGCTGTCCCGTGGGTTGCGGCGAGGCAGTCGGCTGGCCCTGCTCGGCAGCGTGACGGCGCTGGCGGCCTCGGCGGTGCTGCACCTGGCGGCCGGCGGCCGGTCCGTGGTCGCGGTCGTGATCGCCGTCGTGGGGGGGCTGTGGCTGGTCGCGCGGCGGTCGGCCTTCACCGTGCTGCCGCAGCGCCGGGCCGTGCGGCGGGCCGCCCTGCTCGCCGTCGTCGGGGTGCTGGCGATCCTGGTGCTCGCGGGGCTGTTCACCATGATGGCCCTGCACAATCCGCACCCCGTGGCTGACCTGCGGATACGCCGCGTCGCGCATCTCGTCGAGCTGATCCTGACCGTCGGCTTCCTGCTCTCGCTGGGCTGGAGCCTGGTGGCACCGCGTCGCCCCGTCCGGCTCGGGGCCCGCGACCAGCGCGTCGAACGGGAGCGGGCACGCGCGGTCGTGGCCCGGTACGGCGGGGGCACGCTCGACTACTTCGCGCTGCGGGACGACAAGTCGTGGTTCTTCGTCGGCCAGTCGATGGTCGCCCACTCGGTGCGCGCCGGGGTCTGCCTGGTCTCACCCGATCCGATCGGACCGGTCGACGAACGCGAGCAGACGTGGGCCGAGTTCCTGAACTACGCCCACGACTTCGGCTGGTCGGTGGCCGTGATCGGCGCGACGGCGCCCTGGCTGCCGGTGTACGAGGCGAGTGGGCTGCGCACCGTCTACCTGGGTGACGAGGCGATCGTCGACTGCACCCGGTTCTCCCTGGCCGGCGGTGAGCGCAAGTCGTTGCGCCAGGCCGTCAACCGGGTCGCCAAGGGCGGCTGGACGACCACCTTCGTCGACCCGCTCGAGCTCGACGAGGGCTGCCGTGCCCAGGTGCTGGCCATGTCCGCCGAGTCCCGCCACGGGGAGGGTGAGCGGGGCTTCTCGATGACCCTGTCCCGGATGTTCGACCCCGACGACACCGGTCTGCTGCTGGCGCTCACCCGGGCGCCCGACGGCCGGGTCGACGCGTTCTGCCAGTTCACCCCGGCCGCGTCGATCGACGGCTGGTCGCTCGACGTGATGCGCCGGCGGATGGATGTCGAGGACCTGCCCAACGGGCTGATCGACTTCACGATCGCACGGACCATCGACGAGGTGGTGCGGCGCGGTCAGCACAGCCTGGGACTGAACTTCGCGGTGATGCGCGAGGTCCTCGAGAACGAACCCGCCACCCGGTTCGACGCGCTCGTGCGCCCGCTGCTGCAACTCGTCTCGGCGACGACGCAGATGTCCAGCCTGGCGACCTTCAACTCCAAGTACGGCCCCGGCTGGGTGCCGCGGTACGTCGTGCTCGACGCCGCCGAGTTCGTCGCGACCCAGGCGCTCGTGATGGCCGAGGCCGAGGGCGTCACCGAGATCCCGCTGATCGGCCGGTTCATGGCGCGCGCACCGCGCCCCGGCAGCTGAGGCCCGGCGCGGCCCGCGGGTGCTGCTGGGGCGGTGCGCGGCCCGCCGGCACCGCCCCAGCAGCTACGCCTTGGGCGCGGCCAGCCCTGCGGCGATGAGGTCCATCACCGAGGAGTCGGCCAGCGTGGTCGCGTCGCCGACCACCCGGTGCTCGGCGACGTCCCGCAGCAGGCGACGCATGATCTTGCCGGACCGGGTCTTGGGCAGCTCCGGGACGACGAGGATCTGGCGCGGTTTGGCGATCGGTCCGATGGCCTTGGCGACGTGCGCCCGCAGCTGGGCGGCCACCTCGTCGGCGGGCAGCGAGGCCCCGCTCGCGTCACCGCGCAGGATGACGAACGCGACGACGGCCTGGCCCGTGGTCTCGTCCGTGGCGCCGACCACAGCCGCCTCGGCCACCCACTCGTGGCTGACCAGGGCGGACTCGATCTCGGTGGTGGACAACCGGTGCCCGGACACGTTCATCACGTCGTCCACCCGGCCGAGCAGCCAGATGTCACCGTCCTCGTCCTTCTTCGCACCGTCGCCGGCGAAGTAGATCCCCTTGAACCGCGACCAGTAGGTGTCGACGTAGCGGTCCGGGTCGCCCCAGATGCCGCGGAGCATCGCCGGCCACGGCTCGGTGAGCACCAGGTAGCCACCCGAGCCGTTGGGCACCGAGTGCATCTCGTCGTCGATCACGTCGGCGGCGATCCCGGGCAGCGGGACCTGGGCGGAGCCGGGTTTGGTGGTGGTGACCCCGGGCAGCGGGCTGATCATCATGGCGCCCGTCTCGGTCTGCCACCAGGTGTCGACGATGGGGGCGCGCTCGCCGCCGATGGTGCGGTGGTACCACATCCACGCCTCGGGGTTGATCGGCTCACCCACCGAGCCGAGCACCCGCAGCGAGGACAGGTCGTGGGCGTCCGGCCACTGCTCGCCCCACTT
>JAHIJU010000379.1 GCA_018898235.1 Actinomycetota bacterium
GCCATCATGAGGGGGTAGTTCCACGGTGTGACCTGGCCGATGACGCCGACCGGCTCGCGGCGGACCCACGAGGTGTGCCCGGCCAGGTACTCCCCGGCCGAGAGCCCGTCCAGCACCCGGGCGGCGCCCGCGAAGAACCGGAGCTGGTCCACGCACGGCGGCACCTCGTCGGTGCGTGTCAGGTGCAGGGGTTTGCCGGTGTTGCGCGACTCGACCGCCACGAACTCCTCGGCGCGCTCTTCGATGGCGTCGGCGAGCCGCAGCAACGCCCGCTGCCGTTCGGCCGGTGTGGTCTGCCCCCAGGTCTCGAAGGCGGTGTCGGCCGCCCGGTAGGCGGCGTCCACATCGGCGGCGGCGGACAGCGGCGCGTTGGCGTACACCTGGCCCGTCGACGGGTCGACGATCTGGGTGCGCTGCCCGGACGCGGCCGGCACCGACCGGCCGTTGATGACGTTCGACAGGGACTGGGACACGGCGGCTCCTCCGGTGGGGTACGACGTCCGGGCGCAGGCTACGCCGCGCCGCAAGGGTTGGAAACCCGGGGACCGACGTTTCCGTCTGGCTGACGCGGTCGAGACAAGCGATCTCGCAGGCTGAGCCGCGCCACGCCACGGATTCACTTGCAGTCCCGGCAACGGAGGGCAAGGATCTGGCAGGTGACCACGCACCCTCGCACCCCGCTGGACGACATCGCGAAGGCGATCATCGAACAGCTCCAGGAGGACGGCCGCCGTCCTTACGCAGCGATCGGCCAGGCTGTCGGGCTCTCCGAGGCGGCCGTCCGCCAACGGGTCCAGCGGCTCGTCGAGTCCGGGGTGGTGCAGATCGTCGCCGTCACGGACCCGCTGCAGGTGGGGTTCGTGCGCCAGGCGATGATCGGCGTGAACGCGGACGGCGACACCCAACGGGTCGCCCGGGCCCTGGCCGAGCTGCCCGAGGTCGACTACGTCGTGAGCACCGCCGGCGGGTTCGACGTGCTGGCCGAGGTCGTCTGCGAGGACGACGAGCACCTGCTCGAGGTGCTGAACAGCAAGATCCGCATGCTGCCCGGTGTGCGGTCGACGGAGACGTTCGTCTATCTCAAGCTGCACAAGCAGCAGTACAACTGGGGAACCCGATGAGCCCGATCACCACCCCCGCCGGAACCGACCGCAGCGAGGCCGCACGGTCCCATCTGTGGGGCCACTTCACGCCCGCGTCCTGGTGGGACACGAAGGTCCCGACCATCGTGCGCGGCTCCGGCCACCACATCTACGACGACGCGGGCAAGGAGTACATCGACGGCCTGTCGGGGCTGTTCGTCGTGCAGGCCGGGCACGGCCGCGCCGAGCTGGCCGAGGTGGCCGCCAAGCAGGCCGAGAAACTCGCGTTCTTCCCGCTGTGGTCCTTCGCGCACCCCGGCGCGATCGACCTCGCCGAGCGGCTGGCAGGCTACGCACCCGGCGACCTCAACAGGGTGTTCTTCACCACGGGCGGCGGCGAGGCGGTCGAGTCGGCGTTCAAGCTGGCCAAGCAGTACTGGCTGCTGCGCGGCAGGTCGCGCAAGACCAAGGTGATCTCCCGTGCCACGGCCTACCACGGCACCCCGCACGGCGCGCTGTCGATCACGAGCCTGCCCGGCATGAAGTCGATGTACGAACCGTTGGTCCCCGGCGCCGTCAAGGTGCCGAACACCAACATCTACCGGGCCGACGAGTCGCTGCGCGACGACCCGAAGGCCTTCGGTCGCTGGGCCGCCGACCGCGTGGCCGAGGCCATCGAGTTCGAGGGCCCCGACACCGTGGCCGCCGTGTTCGTCGAGCCGGTGCAGAACTCCGGCGGCTGCTTCCCGCCGCCCCCCGGGTACTTCGAGCGGCTGCGCGAGATCTGCGACACCTACGACGTGCTGCTGGTCTCCGACGAGGTCATCTGCGCCTTCGGCCGCATCGGCTCGATGTTCGCCTGTGACGACTTCGGGTACGTGCCGGACATCATCACCTGCGCCAAGGGCCTGACCAGCGGGTACTCACCGCTCGGCGCGATGATCGTCTCCGACCGGGTCTACGAACCCTTCGCCGACGGGTCGGCCACCTACCTGCACGGCTACACCTTCGGCGGGCACCCCGTCTCCTGTGCGGTCGCCATGGCGAA
>JAHIJU010000380.1 GCA_018898235.1 Actinomycetota bacterium
AAGACCGGCACGGTGACCGCCGGCCGGATGGCCCTGGTGGACGTCCTGGCCGCCGACGGTGAGGACGAGGACCGGGTCCTCACGCTCGCCGGTGCGGTCGAGGCGCTCGCGGAGCACCCGATCGCCCAGGCCGTCGCGGCGTCCGCAGGTGAGCTGGCCGCGGCGGCGCGCCCCGGGTCCGCCGCCGAGCTGGAGGTGCACGAGTTCGCGGCCCACCCCGGCGGCGGGGTGAGCGGGCTGGTGCGCTCGGCGCACACCGGCGTCGGCCTGGCGCAGCGCGTGCTCGTCGGACGCGCCGACTGGCTCACCGATCAGGGCGTCGACGTCGCCCCGGTCACCACGGCCGTCGCCGACGCCGAGGCCGACGGCGCCACCGCCGTCATCGTCGCGTGGGACCGTCGGGCGCGCGGTGTGCTCGTGCTGCGCGACCCGGTCAAACCGACCTCGGTCTCCGCCGTGTCCCAGCTGCGGGCACTGGGGCTGCGGACCGTGCTGCTCACCGGCGACAACGCCGGGGCTGCCGCGGCGGTGGCACGTGAGGTCGGCATCGACGACGTCATCGCGCGGGTGCTCCCGGCCGACAAGGTCGAGCACATCCGGGCGCTGCAGGCCGGCGGGGCCACCGTGGCGATGGTGGGCGACGGCGTGAACGATGCGGCGGCCCTCGCCCAGGCCGACCTCGGCCTGGCGATGGGGACCGGCACCGATGTCGCGATCGCGGCCGCCGACCTGACCCTGGTCCGCGGGGACCTGGCCAGCGCCCCGCAGGCGATCCGGCTGTCCCGGGCCACCCTGAGGATCATCAAGCAGAACCTGTTCTGGGCCTTCGCCTACAACGTCGCCGCGATCCCGCTGGCAGCGTTCGGCCTGCTCAATCCCATGATCGCCGGGGCGGCCATGGCCTTCAGCTCGGTCCTGGTCGTCACCAACTCCCTGCGCCTGCGCCGCTTCAGCTGACGCGGACCGCACGAGTCTGATCCCGCGGCACGGGTTGGAGGCGGCCCCCCGCGGGGAGCCGTCGCCGCCGCGCGCCCCCCGCGATCCCGCCCTCGCGCAGCCCTCTCGCCCTTCGCCCTTCGCCCTTCGCCCTCGCCCTCGCCCTCGCCCAGCTCACTCCCCCGCGACCCCTTCCTCGCGCACCCCACTCGCCCCGCGACCCCGCCCTCGCGCAGCCTTCTCCCCGCGACCCCGTCCTCACGCAGCCCACGGCGCCGCAGTAGCTGCGCGAAGACGGGGTCGCCAGGTGCGAGAACCGCCGGGTCGCCAGGTGCGAGGGTGCCCGGGTCGCCGGGGCGGCGATGGCTTCCAGCTCGGTGCTGGTCGTCACCAACTCTTTGCGCCTGCGCCGCTTCGGCTGCCGCGAGCCGCACGGCCCTGGTCCCGCGGCTCGGGTTCGAGGCAGCCTCGCGCAGGGAGCCCTCGCCGTCGCCGCCGCGGCCGCGCTCCACTCCCAGCCACCCCGTCCTCACGCAGCCCACTCCCAGCCACCCCGTCCTCACGCAGCCCATGGCGCCGCGGTAGCTGCGCGAAGACGGGATCGCCAGGTGCCAGAGCCGCCGGTCGCCAGGTGCCAGCGCCGCCGGGTCGCCAGGTGCCAGCGCCGCCAGGTCGCCAGGTGCCAGGTCGCCAGGTGCCAGCGCCGCCGGGTCGGCGGGCGCGCCCGGCGCCCAATGGCCGGGCGGCCGGGTGTAGCGGCGAGTGGGACTGGGCGGTCAGCGGACGGAGGAGGGGGCCACCAGGGGTGAGCTCTCGACCGTGCCGCCGCGCTCGATGTGGTCGGCCTGGGCGCGCAGCCGACGTGGCAGGTCACCGCGGATCGCGGGGACGACATGCGCCTCGAGCACGTCGGCGAGCACGCGCAGCGCCGGGCCCTGCTGGGAGACGCTGGCGAACAACGTGACCGAGACCAGGTCGATCGTGGTCCGACGACGCCCGTCGCGCAGCACCAGCCGCGCGCCACCACCGCCCGAGGTGGACAGCTGGACCGCCGTCACGTCGGCGAGCGCGATCCGCACGGGCCGCAGGCTCCAGCGACGCCGGGTGACCGTGCCGGTCGCCGGATCGACCCAGGTGTCCGCGAGCAGCAGCACCGCGCCGAGGTAGCAGAGCACCGCGATCATCGGCGCCGAGAGCCACCACAACCACGGCCCGGCACCCCAGATGATCGCGAAGATCACCACGCCGACGACGAGGAACCCGACCTCGACGACGGTGGCGGACCGGGGGCTGAGCCGCGGGATGGTCTGACCGAACGTCGCAGGCACTGCGACTCCCTTCGTCGCACGGGACTCTATCGGCGCGGGCCTCAGCGCCGGGCCGGACGGCGTCCGCGGTTCGGAGCGACGCCGCGGGGTGCCGGCCGCGCCCTCAGCATCCGTCCAGCGAACACCCAGCACCGCCCCCTACCCTGACGCAGTGAGCGAGCCGACGCTGAGCCCGACGCTGCCGGGCGCGGCAGACGACCGGTCCGTCCGCCGACGCCTGACGATCGAGATCTGGATCGTCCTCGGGCTGTCCCTGGCCAGGTCCGGGCTCTACGCGCTCATCGTGCTGCTGGACCGGCTGACCCAGACCGCGAGCCTGGCCGACCAGTCGACCGCGCTCAACCCGAGCCAGTCGGCCCGGCCGTGGCTCGACCTGCTCTACCAGCTGTACTCGATCGTCGTGCCGCTGGTCCCGGTGGCCCTCGTGCTGTTCCTGCTGGCCGAGACCTTCGGTGCCGCGGCCCGCCGCATCGGCCTGGACTGGACCCGCCCGTGGCGCGACCTGGGCACGGGCGCGCTGCTGGCCGCGTCGATCGGCGTCCCGGGGCTGGGGCTCTACGCCCTGGGCCGGGCACTGGGGATCACGGTCCAGGTACAGCCCGAGGCGCTCAACAGCGCGTGGTGGACCATCCCGGTGCTCCTGCTCTCGGCCGCGCAGAACGGTCTGCTCGAAGAGGTCGTCGCCGTCGCCTACCTGAGCGAACGACTCACCCAGCTGCGCTGGCGCGTCCCGGCGATCCTGCTGGCCAGCGCGCTGCTGCGGGGCTCCTACCACCTGTACCAGGGCATCGGGCCGTTCGTCGGCAACGTCGTCATGGGCCTGGTGTTCGCCGAGTACTACCGCCGAACCCGACGGGTGGCCCCCCTCGTGGTGGCGCACACCCTGATGGACGCCTTCGTCTTCATCGGGTACTCGCTCGTGCCCGCAGCCTGGTTGGTGGCGCTGCACCTGACCTGATGCCGGTGCCGGTTCACTTCACCTGGGCCACCCCGTCGAGCAGGCACGGTGGCACCCAGGTCCTCCCGCGCTGCAGGCAGACGGCGAGCACCTGGCCCGTGGGCGAGACGACGATCTCGGTGTACGGCGAGCTCACCACCTGCAGGTCCGGCACAAGAGCGGCACCCGCGCCGGCGTAGCCGAAACCGTCGCCCGTGAACCAGGCAGGCTCGTCGTCGGTCACGGTGTCGATCGACGACGCGAGCGGCAGCGGTCCGCGGGGTGTGCCGTCCTGCACCATGGTCAGCCAGAACGGCAACAACGATCCGCCGGCCCCGTACGTCCAGACGGACGGGTCGTCCGGCACCCGGTTCGGCGCGCTCGCGACCTGAGCCGTCCCGATCAGCACGACGGCCGCCACCACCGCGAGCACAGCAGTCCTGGACATCGGCTCCCCCCGCCTGGCGACCCGCCACGGGTCCGCGACCCGATCGTCTCGTACGACGGTGCTTCGCGCTGGTCCTCGGCCCCCGGAGCCGACCCCGGCGGGCGTGCCAGAGCTCCTGCGGCCCGGGTGTCCCGCGATCACTTGACCTGCGCCACCCCGTCGAGCAGGCACGGCGGGACCCAGCCGGCGACCGTCTGGGAGCAGGTCGACAGCACCTGACCGGAGGGGCTGACGACGACGAGGACGTACGGGCTCGTCGGATGCCCCATACCCGTCGATCGCGTCGCCTGGCCAACGGTGTAGACGTAGCCGGTGCTCTGCTCGGTCGCGAACGCCATCCCGTAGGCCTCGGCCATCGTCATCACCAGCGGCGCAGGCCAGTGGGGGTGACCCGGTTGAGCCAGCGTCGTCATCATCGGCATCCGCACCAGGGTCCCGTCCTCCAGCGTCACGTACGAGACATCCGGCACCCGGTTCGGCGCGCTCGCGATCTGCGCCGTCCCGATCAGCACGACGGCGACCGCCCCCGCGAGCACAGCAGTCCTGGACATCGGCTCCCCCTGTCCGACTCAGGAGACCGGGGTTGAGCCGTCGAGCAGGCACGGCGGCACCCACCCCAGCTCGGTCTGGTGGCAGACGGACAGCACGTCCCCGGTGGGCGAGACGATGATCTGGGTGTACGGCGAGCCCAGCTCCCGCAGACGCGGCGAGGAGCCGGCGCCGCCCCCCTCGTACGCCAGAGAGGCGAGACTGGCCCAAGGCGAGACCCCGGTGAACAGGATGTCGAACGACGCCGACATCGGCACGGGCCGGGGTGACGTGCCCGACTGCACCATGGTCACCCAGCCGGGTGTCTGGGCGGTGACCCCGTAGTCCGGGGCGACGCGCACAGGGCGCGAGCCGCGGTCGGGCCTTGTCGCCACCTGCACCGTCCCGAGCAGCACGACGGCCGCGGCCACCGCGAGTATCGCTCTCCTGGCCATCGGCTCCCCCTTGCCTGACGGCCCGCCGCGGGTCCGCCCCCCGATGATGGCGCACCCCCGCGCCCGACGTCGGCCGAACGCCTCAGTCGACCGGTGAGGTGCCCACCTGCAGGCACCCGACCGCCGAGCCACCTCGGGCGCCGCCGCCCGGCGCCGCGCCCACGGGCCTGGCGCTGCCTAGAATCGCCCGCATGTCCACGACCCGTCCGACCGGTCCGGTCGACGGGTCCGAGCCGGTGGCGTCCGATCCGCCGGCGGGGCCGAGCGCGCACCAGGATCCGGCCGTCGACCTGCCGCCTCCCAGCATCCAGCCCGTCGCCGTGACCGCACCCGTGCCGTTCGTCCTCCGGCAGGGCGAACCGTCGGTCTTGGTCACGGACGTCCCGGCTGTCCGCGTCCACCACCCCGGCGACCTGCTCGAGGCGGTTGTCGCGGTGCTCGGTGTCGCGGTGATGATGCTCGCCGCGACCTACGCCCAGCACACCGCGTCCGGCGTCGCGCAGGATGTGCAGGGCTTCGCCACCCTGCTGCAGCGCATCCTCTTCGTGCCGGTGAACGTGCTGGCGTCGCTGGTCACGATGCTCGGGCCGATCGCCGTGCTCACCGAGCTGGCCGCGCGCAAGCAGGGCCGCCTGCTGCTGCTGTCGCTCGGCGCGGGGTTCGGCGGCACCGCGCTGAACCTGCTGGTGTCCTGGGTGATCGTCAAGATCCACGCCCAAGGCCTCGAACGCGGGCTGTCGGTCTGGATCAACGGCGACTGGCAGCTGTCCGTCCCGGCCTTCGCAGCGATGCTCGCCGGGCTGCTCACCGTGGCCGGGCCGCACGGTCGCCGGCGCACGGTCGCCTGGACCTGGAACCTGCTGTGGGTCGTCCTGGGCATCATGCTCATCAGCGCCCAGGTGTCGCTGCCCGGCGCTGCGGTCGCCCTGCTGGTGGGTCGCGCCGTCGGGCTGTACGTCCGCTACCTCGGCGGGGTCGAGCCCGAGCAGGCCTACGGCCGGCGGCTGGTCGCGGGGGTCCAGCGCGCCGGGTTCGCGCCGCGCGCACTGGTGCGGGTGCCCGATGCGAGTGCGCAGACGGACCCCCCGCTGCCCCCGGCGGACCTCGCGAGCCTCGCCCTGGCCCGGTCGACCGGCTCCCGCGTCTACGCGCTGACCACCACCGACGGGCGACGGCTCGATCTCGTCGTCATGGACGGCGACCGGCAGGTGGTCGGCATGCTGCGCCGCACCTGGCGCTCGGTCCGGCTGCGCGGGATCGACGGACGCCGCGTCGTCTCGCTGCGTCAGGCGGCCGAGCGGGCGGCGCTGCTCTCGTACGCGGCGGCCGCGGCGGACGTCCGGATGCCCCGGCTGCTCTCGGTCGCCGAGGTCGACGACTCGATGCTGCTGGTCTCGGAGCACCCGCGCGACGCCATCCCGCTCGCCGAGGTCCCCGACGGGGAGGTCGACGACTCACTCCTGGTCGACGTGTGGGCCCAGCTGCGGCTCGCCCACGCGGCCGGAGTTGCCCACCGGTCGCTGACCAGCGACGTCGTCCTGGTCGGCACGGGTGACGACGGTTCGCCGGCGGTGTGGATCACCGGCTGGGAGAACGGCGACGTCGCCTCCTCCGAGCTGGCCCGGCGCATCGACGCCACGCAGCTGCTGGCCATGCTCGCACTGCGGGTCGGTGCACACCGCGCGCTGGAGTCCGCCGCCCAGGTGCTCGAACCCACCGAGATCGCGGCGCTCGGACCACTGCTGCAGACCATCACCCTGCCGCGGCGCACCCGCGACGAGATGCGCCGCGACCGCAAGGTGCTCACCGGGCTGCGTCGAGCCCTCGTCGCCCGGATGCCCGAGGCCGACGTCGAGCCGCAGCAGCTCGTCCGGTTCGGTGCGCGCACCGTGCTCACGGTGCTGCTGACCGCCGTCGCCGTCGTGGTGATCCTGGCCAGCATCAACGTGCAGCAGATCGGGCAGGCGCTCGCGGACAGCGACTGGCGATGGAGCCTCGTCTCGTTCGGGCTCGGGCTGGTCACCCTCGTCGGGGGGGCGCTCGCGTTGGTCGCGTTCTCGCCGGTGAAGATCACGGTGTGGCGCGCGACGCTCGTCCAGACCGCCGCGACGTTCGTCGCACTGGCCGCCCCCGCGGGTATCGGACCCGCCGCGCTGAACCTCCGGGCCCTGACCCGCCGCGGGGCGTCGACGACCGTCGCCGCGGCGACGGTCGCCCTGGTCCAGGTGAGCCAGCTCGTCGTGACCCTGCTCCTGCTGCTCACCTTGTCGGTGCTGCCCGGAGGGCGCGGTGAGTCGCTCACGGTCTCGCCGACCATGCTCGTCGTGATCGGCATCGCGTCCGCCCTCGTGGGACTGACCCTGCTGGTCCCGCAGGTGCGCGGCTGGGTGTGGACCAAGATCCGGCCGACGTTGCGCCAGACGTGGCCGCGGCTCGTCGAGGTGCTCGGGCAGCCCTGGCGGCTCGCGCTGGGGCTCGGCGGCAACCTCGTGATGACGCTCGGCTACGTGCTGGCGTTCGATGCGGCCCTGCGCGCCTTCGGCCAGGACGTCGACCTGGTCCAGGTGGCGGTCGTCTACCTCGCGGGCAACACGGCGGGTGCGCTGGTCCCGACACCGGGCGGCGTCGGGACGGTCGAGGCGGCACTGACCGCGGGCCTGACGGGCATCGGCCTCAACCCCGGTGTCGCGGCCGCGGTGGCCGTGCTGTTCCGGGTGGCCACGTACTGGCTGCGCATCCCGCTGGGCTGGGTGTCGATGCGGGTGCTGCAGCGTCGCGGAGACCTCTAGGGCTCAGACCACCTGCGGTCCGCGCTGAGCAGGCACCTGGTTGCCGGCACCGAGCAGGGCCGCGATCCGTGCCCAGGACTGCACACGCGGCAAGGACGGGCTGTCGGCTGTGGAACCACAGGGGTCCATGGGGCACTTCCTGTCCGTTCGGTAGCCCGGCTGACCGCGTGGGTCCCGTGGCTTTGCGTCCCCCCCTCGCGGAGGGTTTGCCATTTGTCGCTGACGAAGCCTCACCGTACTCACCCTTCCGGCCGCACAGGAAGGACGCGGATCGGGCATACCGGACCGCCACCAGGGATTTCACCCGGCCGGACGGGACTCTCATCCCGCCGCGGCGGCGCGCAGGAAGGCGTTCATGATCGGCCCGGCGGTCGTCGCCCCGTAGTCACCGGTCTCGACGAACACGGCGACCGCCAGATCACCCTGGGTGGCGATCATCCAGGCGTGGTTGGCCGTCGAGCCGTCCGCGGCCGCGTACTGCGCCGTCCCGGTCTTCGCACCCACCGGTTCGCCGGGGACGTCCGCCAGGATCGTGGCCGTGCCGTCGGTGACGGCCGCGCGCATCATCGTCGCGAGCGCCCGCGCCTCCGGGCCGGTGAGCGGCGGCGTCGCGGTCGCCGCGGTGGTCGGCGTGCTCGACGCGGCGCTCTCCGTGGCGGCGCCCGCGACCACCAGCCGGGGGTTCACCGTGTGCCCCGCCTGGACACCGGCCGCGACCACCGCCATGCCCAGCGGGGAGGCGAGCACCTGCCCCTGGCCGATCATCGACGCGGCGTGCGAGGTCGCCGACGATGTGGCCGGCACCTCACCCAGGTAGGCCGCGAACCCGGCCGGGGCGTCCGGCGTCAGGCCCAGGGACCCCGCGGCCGAGGCCAGGGCCGCGTCGTCGACCCGGTCGGCCGCACCCACGAACGCGGTGTTGCAGGAGTGCGCGAACGCCGTGCCGAACGGGATGTCACCGAGCTCGGCGGCCGGGTAGTCGGGCACGTTGCTGAACACCTTGCCGTCCACCGTGACCGACGGCGGGCAGCTGAGCGTCGCGGCCGGATCCAGCCCGGTGCGCAGCAGGGCGAGCCCGCTCACCACCTTGAACGCCGAGCCGGGCGCGTACTGCCCGAGCGTGGCGGTCGACGTCCCACCGCCGCCCGGCCCGGACGCGACCGCCAGCACGTCACCGGTGGACGGGCGCAGCGCGACGATCGCCGAGGCGGACTGCTGGGAGGCCAGCAGCCCCTCCGCGGCCTGCTCGAGCGTGGGGTCCAGCGTGGTCCGCAGGTCCTCGCCCGCGACAGCCTCGGTGCGCAGCAGCTGGCGCCGGGTGACCTTGTCCGGCGCGGTGGCGATCACCTCGACACCGGGCCGTCCGCGCAGCTGCTCGTCGTACTGACGCTGCAGACCCGACAGACCCGTGAGGTCGCCCGCGACGATCGCGCCGTGCGAGGCGTCGATGATCTCGGCCGTCGCCTGGCCCACGGTGCCCAGCACCGCGCGCGCGAACGTCCGGGTGGGGGCAAGCGGGAGCTGGTCGGGAACCTGGCGGACACCCGACAGCTTCGCCAGCGCCCCCAGGTCGTACCCCGGATCCTGGGCCCGGAGCACGATCGCCTCCACGAAGGCCTTGGGTCCTGCCCCGACCACCTTGGCGGCGTACTGGTCGGCGTCCAGGCCGAGGAAGCCGGCGAGTGCGCGGGCCGCTGGGTCGTCGGCGGCCGGGTCGATCAGCGTCTTGTCGATCCCGACGCGCAGCACCGGCCGCGGCTCGACCAGCACGGCGTCGGCGGCACCGAGCACCCGGCCGCGGGTCGCGCCGAGCCTGGTGGTGCTGAGCGTCTCACCCGCGGCGAGCGAGGGCGCCAGCAGCGCGGGTGACCACGCGGCCCGCCAGGCGCCGTCCACCAGGGTCAACGTCGCGCTCGTCGTGTACAACCAGTCGTTCGCGGGGGCGCCGAGCTTCCAGGTCCAGCGCAGCTCGGCGGTCGCGCTCGACTCGTGCCGCTCGACCGCACCGACCTCGACCGTCGGTGCCGGGGTGTCACCCAGGCCGGTGAACGCCGCGGTCCGCTGGGCGGTCAGGTCATCGGCCGACGCCGTCCCGGCCGTCCAGGCGACGGTGTCCATCGTCCCGGCGGACAACGCAGCGGCGAGCGTCGCGGCGGCGTCCTTCGGGTCCGGCTCGTGCGTGCACGCACCCAGGACGAGCAGCATGCCCATCGTCGCCAGCGCCGCCACCGCACGCGCGGCGCGACGCACCCCCTGCCATCGCACGTCCCCACGCCCCCGATCGCCGCCGCGCTCGGACGGCCACTCGACCGTACCGGATCGCACGTACCGGTTCGGGCGCACCGACGAGAATGGCCGGGGGACGGAATCGGCTCGCCTGCGGATGACACGGCGCCTGACCTGCGGCATCGTGTGGCCCGGGCGCCGATCGGCGCCGGTGGACCAGTACCGAGAGGCACCGTCGTGGACAACCTGTGGCAGTCGTTCTGGCTGATCGTCGAGATCTTCGTCTTCTTCGCCTACCTGATCGTGCTGTTCCAGATCGTCGGTGACCTGTTCCGAGACCACAAGCTCGGTGGCTTCGCCAAGGCGCTCTGGATCCTCTTCCTCATCGTGCTGCCGCTGATCACCGCGCTGATCTACCTCATCGCGCGCGGCAAGGGCATGGCTGAGCGCCAGGTCGCAGCGGTCCAGGCCGCCCAGAGCAGCACCGACCACTACATCCGCGAGGTCGCGGGGACCTCGCCCGCCCACCAGATCGAGCTCGCCAAGAAGCTGCTCGACGACGGTGCGATCACGGCCGAGGAGTACACCAAGCTCAAGGCCGACGCCCTGGCCGGCAAGGCCTGACGCCGAGCCGGTGCAGCGGCGGTCCCCCGGGCCCGCCGCTGCACCGGGACATCCGGGGGGTGGGGGCCGCAGCTGCTCAGTGGGTGAGCACGTCGTCCGCGCTCGGCTGGCGCAGCGTGAGCTGGCGCAACGGCACTGTCGTCCACGACAGCTCGGCCGTGCGGGCCACCAGATCGGCGTGCACCTGCACGGTGTGCGGGGAGTGCAGCGGGACGACGAGGGCGTCGAACACCCCGGGGGCCGTCCAGCCCCCCGTGCCCGCGACCTCGACCGCCGTGCCGTCCGGCAGCACCGTGCTGCCGCGCACCCAGGCACCGTCGCCGAGCGTGACGAGCACGGAGCCGTCGAGCTGCTCGGCGACGAGCGTCCCGTCCCGCACCACCACCGTGCCGAGCGGGGCCAGCGAGGCGGCCGAGCCGGTGGCGGTCAGCGCGTGCCGACCCGGGGTCGCCGGGGCCGACGAGGCGACGACGGGCAGGGTGCGCGCCGCGAGGAAGTCGGTGAGGTCCTCGCCGTCCGGCAGCGGGTCGTCGTGCAGACCGGGCAGCAGGTGCTCCCACACGGCGTCGAGCTCGGCCTGCATGGCCTCGGTCTGGGCGGTCGCGGCCAGCACGAGGTCCTGCTCGGGCAGGACGAGGCAGAGCTGGCCGTACGCGCCGTCGCCGCGCCAGCCGTGCCGGCTGCGCCACATCTGGTAGCCGTAGCCCTGCGCCCAGTCGTTCACGTCGTCGGTCGCCGGATCGGTGCCGTTGGCCACGTGCACACTCATCGCGGCATCCACCCAGGCGGCGGGCAGCACGCGCCGGCCATCCAGCTCACCGCGCCCCAGCAGCAGCAGACCGAGCCGGGCGATCGCGTCGACATCGGTGTGCAGACCGGCGAAGCCCTGGTCGTAGCCGCCGAGCGTGAGCCACTCGACGGGGCCGATGCCGAGCGGGTCGAGCAGCCGGGGCCGCAGGTAGGTGTGCAGCGGCTCACCGGTGACCTGCTGCACGACCGCCGACAGCACGAGTGTCGCCCCGTTGTTGTAGGCGAAGAGGGTCCCCGGCTCCGCCTCGGGCTCCAGCCGCAGGAACGAACCGACCAGGTCACCCTGGTCGAGCCGGGGCAGCGTGTCCTCCTCGTGCCCGGTGGCCATCGACAGCAGGTGCCGCACCCGGAGCGTCGCGGCGCGCGGGCCGACCTCGCCCACCTGCGGGAACAGGTCGACGAGCAGGTCGTCGACGCTCAGCCGTCCCTCGTCGACCGCCAGGCCCACCGCGCAGGCGGTGAAGGTCTTGGACAGCGAGTACTTCTGCACGCGGTCGCCGTCGGCGTAGGGCGCCCACACGGCGCGGGCCACGATGTGCCCGTGCCGGGCGATCACCAGCCCGCTGGGCCGCACCCCGGCCGCCTCCCACGCCTCGACGAGCCCACGGATCGCGGCGGGGTCCACACCCTGCAGCTCGGGACGGGAGTGCGCGACGGTGCTCATGGGTCACGACGCTAGACCCGTCGCCGCCTCCGGGCGCGTCACCTGCACGGTTACCCCTGACCGGACCGGCATCCGGCCCCGGGTGGCCGGCAGGTGTCATGGGGACGTCCGCGAGCTGACCGCTCGTCCGCACCGCTCAGCCGCGGCCCCGACCGGCCGACGGCGAGGACGTGCCCCCTCAGGACCTGGTCCAGCTCTTGCCCGCGACCGTCGAACCGGTCTCCACCCAGGTCGGCACCCTCGCCCGACCGGCGCTCACCGTCGCGGCCACCCTGACGATGGCCGAGGTCGAGGTCGTGCTGCGCGACCCGACGCTCGGCGCCCTCGTCGTGCTCGACCCGCAGGCGCCCGCCACGATCGGGTTGCTGAGCCGGCGGCGGTTCGGCGAGGTGATGACCGGTCGGCTCGGGTTCGGGCGGGCGGTGCTCACCCGTCGCCCGGTGCGCGAGGCCGCCGACTGGCACCCGCTCGTCGTCGGCCCGGAGTCGACGGTGGTGCACGTCGCGGGGCTGGCGATGGCCCGTCCGCCGGAGCTCCTGGGCGAGGACGTGCTGGTCGCCGGGGACGTCTGGGGTCTGGTGAGCACCTCGGTCCTCGTCTCGTCCGTGGTGGACGCCCTGGTCGACGCCTCGTCGCACGACCGGGTGACGTCGGTGCTGTCCCGCGAACGGCTGCTGCACACGCTGCGCGAGTGGTGCGCGGCGGTCACCGGCACCGCGAACCGGGTGGTGGGCGTCCTCACCCGGGTCGAGGAGCTGGACGCCGTGAACGCGGCGGGCGGCCATGTGGCCGGCGACGCGGTGCTGCGGCACGTCGCCACGGCGGCCGTCCGGCTCGCCCCGACCGGCTGCCAGGTCGGCCGGATCGGCAGCGGTGAGCTGCTCACGATCGGCGTGCTGCCGGACCTGCCCGATGAGCGGGTGGGCACGGTGGTCGAGTCGCTGCGGCTGCGGATGGCGCAGGCCGCCGAGGCGCCGCGCGCGCTGTCCGGTCGGCTCTCGCGCATCCCGTGGCCGCGGGCGCTCACGGTCGCCACCGCATCGCTGCCCGGGTGGGCCGAACCGGACCTCGTCGTGCACGACGCGCGGCTGGCGCTCGGAGCCGCCCGGCTGGGGGCGCGCCCTCCCGTGCACCGCGACGCGGACAGCCGGCGCTGAGCGGCGGCGCCTACCGCTGCCCGAGGACGACCGTTCCGTCGACCTCGTCGTCGAGGTGGACGTGCGCGCGCAGACCCGCCTGCTCGACGAGGGCCGCGGTCACCGGCGCCTGGCCCCGGGAGGTCTCCACCAGGAACCACCCACCGGGAGCCAGCCAGCGTGCTGCCGCCTGCGCCGCACGGCGTTGCAGGTCAGTGCCGTCCGGGCCGCCGTCGAGTGCGGCGCGGCGCTCGTGGTCACGGGCCTCGGGCGGCATGGTCGCGATCGCGTCGGTCGGCACGTACGGCGCGTTGGCGACGACGACGGTCACCTGGCCCAGCAGCCGCAACGGCAGCGGGGCGTCCAGGTCTCCGGCGTAGACCGTGCCGGCGGGGCCAAGGTTGTGCGCGGCGCAGTCCACGGCCGCCGGGTCGATGTCGACGGCGTGCACCTCGAGGCCCGGCACCGCGGCGGCGAGCGCCACCCCGATCGCCCCGGTGCCGCAGCACAGGTCCACGAGCACGTCACCGGGCGCCAGCAGCGGCGCGGCCTGGCGGACCAGCGCGAGGGTGCGGGTGCGCGGCACGAACACGCCGGGTGCTACGACCAGCCGACGTCCGGCGAACTGTGCCCAGCCGACCACCTGCTCAAGCGGCTCCCCGGCGACCCGGCGCGCCGTCCACCGCTCGAGGGTCCCGGCGTCCGGGGCCTCGGCCCGTAGCAGGGCGGCCTCGTCCTCGGCGAACACGCAGCCGGCGGCACGCAGCCGGGCCACCAGCGGATCCTGCTCAGCGGTCATCGGCCCATCGTGCCCGACGGGCCGGGGGCGCCCCGCCGCGTCAGGCCTGGGGCTCGACGGCGGGCGACGGGACGGGGAGCACCACCTGGACGCGACCGGCCGGGTGGTCGAACCGCCGGGCCAGCACGAGCGCGGGCACGAGCAGCACGGCCGGCACGATGAACGCCGGGCCCAGCCCCGGGCCCGAGGACAGCAGCCCGAGGGTCACGGCGCCGAGCACCGCACCGGCGTAGTTGAAGATGTTGATCCGCGAGATCACCTCGTCCACCCGGGCCGGCGCCAGCTCACCGGCGGCCGAGAAGGTGAGCGGCACGAGCGTGCCGACCCCCACCCCGACCAGGGCGAAGCCCGCCACCGCACCGGTGGCGTTGTGCGTGAGGGCCACGATGACCAGCCCGGCGATGCCGATCGCGACGCTCACCGCCACCATGGGCCCCCGGCCGGTGCGACCCACCAGCCGGTCGCCGCCGAGCCGCGTGGCCAGGATCGCCACCTGGTAGGCCGCGTACCCGAGCGGGGCCAGCACGGCGCCGGCGGCCAGGGTGTCGTGCAGGTAGACGGTGCTCCAGGTGGAGACCGCCGAGTCGGCGACGAAGGCGACCGCGACCATCATGCCGAACAGCCAGATGCCGCGCGTGGGCAGCGGCGCCTTGGCCGGCGCCGGGTGCCCGGCGCCGAAGGTGACCGCACCGGAGGTCACCAGCCAGCCGCGGGACAGGGCGACTGCCCCCGCGATGGCCGCCGCAGCGACCAGCAGGCCCGTGACCGCGCCGGTCTGCGAGCCCAGGTGCGCGAGCTGGGACATGCTCAGCGCCCCGGCGATGGCCGCCCCGGTGTAGGCGGCGAAGAACGTCGACATCACCGGGCGCCCCGCCTTGTGCTGCACGAGCACGCCCTGGATGTTGCTCGACGCGTCGACCATGCCCAGTCCCAGCCCGTAGATGCCGAAGGCCGCGACGAACGCGACCATCGACGGGCTGAGCGCGAGCAGCGGCAGCGCGAGCACCTGGACACTCAGCCCGAGCAGCAGCGCCACCCGGCTGGAGCGCCGCGTCGACACCCACTCGGCCAGCACCGAGCCGCCGGCCGCGGTGACGCAGCCGAGCAGCACCGTGAGCGACACGGTCGCGTCGTCGATGCCGACCTTCGACTTCATCCCCGGCAGCGCCGTGACCGCGCTGGCGTAGCCGAAGCCCTGGGCCGCGTAGGTCGCGGCGACGCCGATCCGCAGCCGTGCGAGGGGCGCCTCGCCCGCCATGTCAGCCCAGCTCCGGGTGCGCGGCCTTGACCACACCGAACGCCTCGTGCGCGATCTCGACCGTGCGGGCGATGTCCTCGTGGGTGAGCGAGGCGTTGATGAAGTGGTTGTGGTGCGAGGTGAGGAACACCCCGCGCCGCATCATCTGGGCCACCCACTCCTGGTGCAGCAGCAGCGAGTCGTCGTCGGCCAGGCGCAGGTAGAACAGCGCCGGTTCGCCCGAGGCCACCAGGTGCAGGCCGTTGTCGGCGGCGGCTGACACCAGCCCGGTGGTGAGCTTCGTGCCGAGCTCGGCGAACAGCGCCGGGCCGTCGATCTTCGCCAGCTTGTCGATGGTGGCGATGCCGGCGGCGAACGGTACGGCGCTCATCCAGTACGAGCCGGTGTAGGTGAGCGAGGAGACCGCATCCTTGAGCGCCGCCTTGCCGCACAACGCCGAGACGTTGTAGCCGTTGGCGATGGCCTTGCAGAAGCAGATGAGGTCGGCCTCGAACCCGTAGTGGTGGTCCGACCCGGCGAGGTCCAGCCGCCAGCCGGCGCGCACGTCGTCGACGATGAGCACGACGCCGTACTGGTCGCACAGCCGACGGATGCCCTGCCAGTAACCGGCGGCCGGCAGCTCGTTGTCGACGAAGTTCCCGTGCATGTAGGGCTGGGCGATGAACGCCGCGACCTCGCCGCGGTTCTCGCTGAACACCCTCTCCACGGCGGCCACGTCGTTCCACGGCACCACGAGGTTGTTCGCGACGTCCTCCTCGAGCACCCCCGGGTAGTCGAGCTTCTGCGCCCAGGGTGCGACCCCGTGGTAGTACCCGGCGACGAAGACGATCTTCTTGCGGTGCGTCGCGGCCCGGGCCGTCATCACCGCGAGCGTCGTGGTGTCCCCGCCGTTCTTGGCGAAGAACGCCCAGTCGGCGCTGGCCACGGTGTCCACGAGCTTC
>JAHIJU010000381.1 GCA_018898235.1 Actinomycetota bacterium
CCTGGTCATCGTCGGCAGCTTCGCCCGGCACCCCGCCGCGGCGGTCGTCGCCACCGTCGGGGTGGTGCTCGCCGCGATCTACATCCTGTGGACCTACCAGCGGGTGTTCACCGGCACCCGCTTCTGCAGACCACCGAAGTCGGCGATGTCCGGCGAGCGCCGACGTGCCACCAGGTACCCGACGAGCAGCAGCAGACCGCCGGTCGAGAGCCCGTGGTTGACCATGTAGAACGACGACCCGGCGATCGAGGTCGAGGTGAAGGCGAAGATGCCGAGCACGATGAACCCGAAGTGCGACACCGAGGTGTACGCCACGAGCCGGAACAGGTTCTTCTGACCGATCGCCAGCAGCGCGCCGTACAGGATCGAGATCACCGCGCGCACGATGATGACCGGCGCCGCCCAGCGGGACGCGTTCGGGAACAGCGGCAGGCACAGCGTGAGCATCCCGAAGGTGCCGACCTTGTCCAGCACGCCGACCAGCAGCGCGGACGTACCCGCGGGAGCCTGCTCGGCCGCATCGGGCAACCAGGTGTGCACCGGGAACATGGGCGCCTTGATGGCGAACGCCACGAAGAAGGAGACGAACAGCCACTTCTCGAGCGTCGGGTCCAGGGTCAGGCCGGTGAGGTTGTCGACCAGGAAGCCCTGGGCGCCGCCGGGGCCCTGCTGGTAGAGGCCGATGACCCCGATCAGCATGATGAGCCCGCCGGCCAGCGAGTACAGCAGGAACTTCACGGCGGCGTACCGGCGCCGGGCCTGATCGGCACCGAAGCCGCCGATCATGAAGTAGACCGGGATGAGCATGGCCTCGAACAGGACGTAGAAGAAGAACACGTCCCGGGCGGCGAACACGGCGACCATGAACGCCTCGAGCAGCAGCGCGAGGGCGAGGTAGCGCCGCAGCGCATCGGTGGCCTCGTGCTCGCTGCCCTGCTCGCGCCAGGCGGCGAGCACGACCAGCGGGACGAGCACGACGGACATGAGCACGAGCACGAGCCCGACGCCGTCCACACCGACGGCGTACGAGACACCGAACGACGCGATCCACGAGTGGGTCTCGGCGAGCTGGTGCTCGGCGGCCCGGCTGGTGTCGAAGCCTGCGGCAGCCACCACGGCCAGCGCAACCTCGAGCAACGAGAAGGTCAGTGCGACCTCACGTGCCCGGCCGCGCAGCGGGGTGGGCAGCCACAGTGCGAGTGACCCGAGCAGGGGCAGCACGATGAGAACCGTGAGCCAGGGGAAGTGAGACATCGGTGCGCTGCTCTCCTCAGCTCTGCACGGCCAGGACGATGACGACGAGTGCGACCAGCCCGAGGAGCATCGTCGCGGCGTACTGCCGCACGAAGCCCGTCTGCGGTCTGCGGGCGACGTCGCCGAGCGCGACGGTGCCGCGGGCGACGCCGGTCACCGCCCCGTCGACGACAGCGCCGTCCATGAACACCAGGGCCCGCGTCGCGTAGGTCCCGGGGATGACCAGCAGGCCGTCGTTGACCGCGTCCTGCTTGAGGTCCTCACGTGCGGCCTGGACCAGCCAGCTCGCCCGCGGGGCCGTGGTCGGCACCGGCTGCCGGGCGTACCGCAGCCAGGCGTAGACCGCGGCGGCGATCACCAGCAGCAGGGTCGCGATGGTGATCACGAGGGTCGGCAGCACGGGCTCACCGTGCTCGTGCGAGCCGGTCACCGGTGACAGCCAGCCCGTGAACCGCGACCCCGAGGCGAGGATCCCGCCGAGAGCCACCGAGCCGATCGCCAGCACGATCATCGGGATCGTCATGAGCTTGGGCGACTCGTGCGGGTGCACGTCGTCGTCCCAGCGCTTCTTGCCCTCGAAGGTCATGAAGAACAGCCGGGACATGTAGAAGGAGGTGATCGCGGCACCGAGCAGCGTGACCAGGCCGAACACCCAGGCGTGCCACACCTGCCCGTCCTGGACGACGAAGGCCGCCTCGATGATCGGGTCCTTGGTGAAGAACCCGGACAGCGGCCAGATGCCCAGGATCGCCAGCCAGCCGGCCGCGAAGGTGTAGTAGGTGACCTTCATGTGCTTGCCGAGCCCGCCGAAGCGGCGCATGTCGGTCGAGTCGTTCATGCCGTGCATGACCGACCCGGCGCCGAGGAACATGCCGGCCTTGAAGAAGCCGTGGCTGACCAGGTGCATGATCGCCAGCGCGTAGCCGATCGGGCCGAGTCCGGCGGCCAGGATCATGTAGCCGATCTGCGACATGGTCGAGGCGGCGAGCGCCTTCTTGATGTCGTCCTTGGCGCAGCCGACCACCGCCCCGTACAGCAGCGTGATCCCACCGATGATCACCACGACCAGGCGGGCGTTCGGGGCCGCGTCGAAGATCGCCTGCGAGCGGACGATGAGGTAGACGCCGGCGGTGACCATGGTGGCCGC
>JAHIJU010000382.1 GCA_018898235.1 Actinomycetota bacterium
CGGATCGTGATGGGCGAAGAGCCCCAGGTTCTGTGCCGCTCTCGTGCGGTCTGCGGCGAACGGTTGAGGGCAGCGTACTCAGCGGGCTCGGTCCCGCTCGGCAGGAAGCCCGTCACGACCGCATTCGCGGAGATGACCCCGCGGGCTCGCAGGCTCAGGGCGCCGCGAGTGTGGTGACCGTCCCCGCTGCCCCGCGGTACTTGAGTGCGCCGTCGGCCACGAACAGGACCCCGCCGGTGCCGGCCGTCTCGGGTGTGGCGCTGCTGCGCAGGAAGATCCCGCCGTCGGTGCCCACCTGGTTGGGTGCGCGCCGGTACAGCTGGGTGTCCCGGTCGGCGGCGCCGGTGCCCCACTGCAACGTGCCGTCGACGAGGGTGACGAACCTGCGCAGGGTGTCCCCGGCGACGTCGCACTGGTGGGCACGGGCCGTGGCGTCGGTCCCGCTGACCTGCACGCCCTGACCGCCTCGTTCGAGCGGGGTCACGGTGAGCGCGACCCCGCCGTTGCGCGCCACCTTCAGGCCGGCGGCCGTCCCACGCGATCCTCCGACGCTCACGAGCCCCGTCCCGCGGTCGACGCCGAACGGTGAGTCCAGGTAGGTGTTCCCGGCCTGGTAGCGGCACAGCTCGAAGTTCGCCTGGCCCGCTGCCGCGCGCAGCGCCCAGCGCGGTTCGCGCGCGTTGCCCACCCGGGTGGCCCACACCAGGTCCCGGTGGTGGTTGTCCGAGCCGACCAGCCGCGCCTGCTCGCCGCGCTCGCTGACCTGCACCTCGAAGTCGGCCATGTTGGTGCGGATAGCGGTCTTGTCGGTGCCGATCTTGCCGGTGAGCGGGTCGACGAACTTGATCTCCAGCCGGGTCCGCAACGACCCGGTCGCATCGGGCACCTCGAAGCCGATGTGCCCGTGCTGCAGGTTCTTCGACAGGCTCGACGGGTCGTCGTTGTTGAGGAAGTGTGCCCCGAGCCAGGCGACGGACTGCGGTGTCGTGGGGTGCCCGGAGATCCAGGTGTAGTCGCCGTCCGGGTAGTGCGGGGTGGGCCAGGCCGCGCGGTAGGTGAGCATCCCCTTGGCTCGGGCGTCCTTGAGCTCGACCCGGATCGACTCGCCGTAGTGGTTGAAGTGCGGCTGGTACGTCTCCAGGACGAGTCGACCCGTGGAGTCGAAGATGCCTGGCCCGCCGTTGCTGCCGCCGGCCGCCGAGGACTTCACGAGCAGCGTGCTGGGGTTGGCGGTGCTGCCGATCGTCACGTCGTCGTCGAGCACCTGGGCCATCGGCGCCAGGCCGGCGGCGGTGCGGGTGCCGTTCGCCGGGTTGCGGGTGCCGGCTGCGGCGCCCTGCTGGGCGGCTGCGACGGCGGCGGCCGAGGTCAGCGCCACGGCCCCGGCGCGGAACGCCGCACGACGGGTGATGAGCTCCCGGATCGGCCCGGACGGTCGCGACGGGTGGCCCTGGGTCGGTGTCCGGGCGGCGTCCGGGGTGTCCGCCACGACCGGTCCGGGTCCCGGCACCGGTGGGTGCGGCGCCGGTCGACCCGTCGCGCGCACCGGCAGCACGAGCTGCACCTCGGTCGGGCCGTCACCGGGCAGCGCGAACGTGTGCCCGACGATCGGCGTGCCGTCGAGGTCGAGCGTGACGGTGTAGGTCCAGCCGCGCACGGCGTTCCCCGCGCCGTCGCTGAACCCGGGCTGATCGGTGATCGCGAGCCGCAGGGCCGCGGCGCCCTGCTCGTCCAGCTCGACCACCGCGGGCCGGGGGGACAGCACGGCGCCGGTGAGGTCCCAGACCCGCGGCGACGACGAGGTCACGGTGACCGTGCCACGCCACGGCCGCCCGAGGTCGTCCAGGTAGGGGCCGAGGTGCACGGTGGCGGTGGCGATGTCGGACGGCAGCATGGGGACTCCCTCGCGTCGTTCGGGCCTCGATCATCCGTTCCTGTGCGGCCGTTGTGAAGAGGGGCACGTGGTCTGGTCGACGTGGTGCCGCGGCGCCCTGGGGCCATCGGCGTGCGCTGCTTCCGGTGACCAGATCGTGTCCGGCCGTCCACCCGTGGTGGACCTGTTGCGGGAGCGCCCCGATCAGCGGGGGCTCCTTGCTACCGTCCCCGCTGTGTCCTTCCTGTTCGAGACGCTGGCGATGCTCGTCCTCATGCCGGTCGTCCTCGCACTGGCGTTGCGCTGGCGGCACCGGGCCGTCGCCCGCGCCCACCCCGACGGGGTCGAGGCCCGTCTGGTGGTGGTCTCCGGAGCAGTCCGGTACGTGCCGCGCGACGGCATGACGGCGGTTGGGCTGATCGGCTCGCACAGCCTGGGGTTCGCGGGCACTCGGGTGCGGGGCCTGGCCGTCGAGCGGGTCGTGGGCCGCCGTCCGCTCGCCGGCCGGGAGAGCTGGAGCTGGGTCGGGGCCGCGCAGGTGCTCGTCCTTGAGCTCACGACCGGTGCCGTCGTGGAGCTCACGGTCGCGGACGAGGACGCGGACGCCGTCGCCGAGGCATTGGCCGGTGGGACCGCCGTCTCGGCAGCCCGTGCCGCGGCGCCGTCGCCCCGGCGCTGGCCGGCGCTGGTGCTGGGCGGTGCCGCCGTCGTGTCGTCGCTCGGGATCGTGCTGACCGGGGTCACCGTCACGAGCTATCTGAGCGACCGGCGTTGGGTGCCGCTCGCCCAGGAGCTCGCAGGCACGGGCGTCCCGGTCGACGCCGAGCTCAGCAGGCCGACCGGCGCGCAGTGGGACCCCCCGACGTTGGTGACCTTCACCGTCGGGTCAGCCGTGGTCACGACCCCGCTGCTGGGGAACCCGGACGTGCCTGACACCGGCATGGTGGCCGTGCGCTACCTGCCTGACGACCCGACGAAGGTGCTGCTGGCCGACGACGTGGACCGCCTCCACGAAGGGCTGCCCGACGACTCCTTGATGGTCGGAACGATCGGGCTGCTTTTCGCCGCAGTACTGCTGGGTTGGGTGGCTGTCCGCCGGTCGCGCCGCGCGGGCCCCGCGTCCCCGGCCGCGCCCGGGGCTACGGAGACAGCCTCTGCGGCGGAGTGCTGACCGGTCCGGCTACGTCCCGCCCCCCACGAGCTCGACCATCGTCGCCCGCACGTCCGCGCTGGCCTGGGCAGGAGTCGCCGTCGGGTCGAAGAACATCCGCTCGGCGCGCACGGTGATGGTCGGTCGGTGGCGCCACCTCAGACGGGGGGTACTGCGGCCGGGCGGCCACGCGTCGTCGGCACCGACGATGGTGAGCACGGTGACGTCGGCCCCCTGCGTGGCGAGACGTCCCGTCCCGCCACGCAGGGGGCCGAGGCCATCGGGGCGTTCAGCCGCGTGCACCAGGCGCCCCTCGGCGGCGATGGCGACGACCCGGCCCTGGTCGAGCAGTCGCCCGGCGCGGCGCAGCCCGTCGGGGGCCCCGCGCCCGGTCGCGGCTGGGATGAGGGCGAGTGAGCGCAGCAGCAGGCGCGTGGGGGTCCGGGCGAAGAAGTCCTCGCGGGCGAACATCGCCGGCCATCGACCGCCGGAACGACAGACGGTGACCACGACGCAGTAGTCGAGCGGGCTGCGGTGGTTGGTGACGAGCAGCGGGCGCCGGCCCAGGCCGTCGGTGACCAGGCCGTCCGGCAGCTGCGACACATCGAGCCGGGCGCAGGCGTGCACCCCGGTGGCCAGGACCGCACCCGCGAACCGGCGCAGGGCACGCGCGGGGAACGCATCGATCGGGTCGAGGTCCAGGCCCGGCGACGCGGGCGCCCCGTCGGTCTCAGCTCGCGGCACGGGTGGCGCCGTGGTCGGTCGGGCAGCCACAGGTCTGCGGCCCGCCGGCGAGCAGCGCGTCGACGTCCACCTCGCGCAGCGCCGCGATGGTGGTCTCGTAGCCCAGGGCGACCAGCCGGTCCGAGTCGCGCGCCGACCAGGAGGAGTAGCCCCCGGTGTCGATGACGATGTCGACGTCGGGCTCGATGGTCTCGGCCGGCGGCAGCACCATGCGCTGCACGGTGGCGCGCGCGCCGGGCGGGCCCTGGGGGCGCAGTCGGACGGCGATGGTCCGGGTGGCGCCGAGGCGGTGGGCCGCCCACACCGGCAGCGGCGAGGTGAGGACCCCGTCGACGAGCGTGCGTCCGCCGGCGTGCACGGCCGGGAAGACACCGGGGACGGCGATCGACGCCTGGACGGCGGTCGCCGCGTCGCCGCTGTCCAGCAGCACGGCGCGGCGGGTGCGCAGGTCGGTGGCCACCGCACCGAACCGCCGGGGCAGGTCGGCGATGTCCTTGTGGCCGAGCATCCAGTCGAGGTTGGTGCGCAGCGCGGTCGTCTCGATGAGGGCGAGGGTGAGGCTGGGTCGCGGGCGGCCGAAGTCGGACCAGGTGAGGGCGGACAGGCGCTCGGCGACGCGCTCCGGTGACATCCCGGCGGCGAACAGACCTCCCACCAGGGCGCCCGCGCTCGTCCCGACGACGATGTGCGGGTCGATCCCGCGCTCCTGGAGGGCGAGGAGTGCGCCGGCGTGGGCCGCCCCGCGCGCGGCGCCGCTGGAGAGCACGAGCCCCAACGTCGCGCCCTGCACGTCAGCCGCAGCAGTGCTGCCTGCCATGCCGTTCCCCCGACCCGATAGTGAACTATCAGATCCTAGCGGACCAGGTGCCCGGCCCGCGAGAGGGTGCGGGGTGGTCCGCTGTTGGTAACGTCGCGGCCCTGGGCCGGACCCCGTCGTGCCCGGCGACAGGTCAGGGCCACGGAGGGACGCGACGGTGGACGTCAGGACGATGCGCGCCGATGCCGTCGCCAGTGTGACCCGCATCCTCGACGCCGCCCGCCGGGTCTTCCAGTCCGGTGACGGCAACCGCACCCTCGACCGGATCGCCCAGGAGGCCGGCGTCGGTATCGCGACCCTGTACCGGCACTTCCCCAACCGGCAGTCGTTGGCCGAGGGTGTGTACCAGCGGCTGTTCGCCCAGGAGATCGAACCGCTCCTGCTCCAGGTCGAGGCGGCTGACGGTTCGCACCGTTCGCTGCTCGCCCTCGCCGAGCGGATCGTCGAGATCACCCGACGTGAGCGCGGCCTGGTCGCCTCCCTCGGCGACCTCGGCGAGACCACGGTCGATCTGCTTCGCCCGCACCGCGAGAGGTTCGAGGAGCTCGTCGCCCGCGGACACGCGGCCGGGAACCTGCGCCCCGAGCTCGCCGGTTCCGATCTGCCGCGCCTGGTCGCGATGCTCGCCTCGGCCGGCCTCGTGCTCGACGTCGACGAGGCCGAACGCCGCCGCTACCTGCACCTGCTGCTCGACGGTCTGCGTCCGCAGCTCGGCTAGTCGCCCGCCCGATCCGGCGACTCCCTCGTCCGTCGCCCCGGGGCCGGCCCGGTCACCCCGCCAGCGGTGACCGCACCGCCCGGCGGGTGGCGGAGGACGAGCGGTGCAACCACC
>JAHIJU010000383.1 GCA_018898235.1 Actinomycetota bacterium
ATCTTCGACTCCGGCGTCGGTGGGCTCACGGTGGCCCGTGCGGTGATCGACCAGCTCCCGCACGAGCAGGTGCTCTACATCGGCGACACGCTCAACACCCCGTACGGGACCAAACCGCTCGCGGCGGTACGGGCCCACGCCCTGGCGGTGATGGACGATCTGGTGGACGCCGGGGTGAAGATGCTCGTCATCGCGTGCAACACGGCGTCCTCGGCGACTCTGCGGGACGCGCGTGAGCGGTACACCCAGCGGCACGGTCTGCCGGTGGTCGAGGTCATCCTGCCGGCTGCCCGACGGGCCGTGGCCGCCACCCGCTCGGGGCACATCGGGGTGATCGGCACCGCGTCCACCATCTCGTCGCGCGCGTACGACGACGCGTTGGCGGCGGCCCCCGGCGTCCACCTGACGTCGCGGGCCTGCCCGCGGTTCGTCGAGCTGGTCGAGGCCGGGGTCACCACCGGGCCAGAGGCGCTGGCCGTCGCGCACGAGTACCTCGACCCGGTCCGGGAGGCCGGCGTCGACACCCTCGTCCTGGGCTGCACGCACTACCCGTTGCTCACCGGCGTCATCTCCTACGTGATGGGCGACGGGGTGACCCTGGTGTCCAGCGCCGAGCAGACCGCGCAGGACGTGGTGCGCACGCTGGTGGCGCACGACCTGCAGCGCGACCCCGCCGCGGGCCCGCCGGCGCACAGGTTCGTGGCGACCGGTGACCCGGTGGCGTTCGCGGGGCTGGCCCGGCGGTTCCTCGGCCCCGAGGTCGCCGCCGTCGAGGGTGCGGCGGCCCTGCGATGAGGCTGACCGTGCTGGGCTGCGCGGGGTCGTTCCCGAGTGCGACGTCGGCGGCCTCGGCCTATCTGGTCCAGGCCGACGATGCCGACGGTCGCACCTGGACCGTGCTGCTCGACCTCGGGAACGGCGCGCTGGGGCCGCTGCAGCGCCTCGGCGACCCGACGGCGCTGGACGCCATCGCGATCAGCCATCTGCATGCCGATCACTGCGCCGACCTGGTGGTGCTCAACGTGCTGCGCCGCTACCGGCCGGCGGGCCCGTGCCCCCCGGTGGACCTGTGGGGACCGCCCGGGACGGCCGCCAGGATCGCCGAGCTCGGCGGTACGGACCCGGCCACCGACTCCTCCGGCCAGTTCGACGTGCACCAGTGGGACCCGGCGACGCCCGTCCAGGTGGGGCCGTTGCGGTTGGAGCCGGTGGCGATGAACCACTCGGTGCCGACCTTCGGTGTGCGCGTGGTCGGACCGTCGGACCGGGACCCGGGCCGTACCGTCCGGCTGGGCTATACGGGTGACACCGACGCCGGGCCCGGGCTGGACGCCCTGGCCGCCGGTGCGGACCTGCTGCTCGCCGAGGCCGCGTACCAGGAGGGCCGCGACGACCTGTCGCGGGGGGTGCACCTGACGGGCCGTCGGGCCGGTGCGGCCGCGTCCCGCGGTGGCACCGCCCGTCTGGTGCTCACGCACCTGCCCACGTGGAACGACCCGCAGCTGGCGCTCGCCGAGGCGCGCGAGGTCTACGCCGGTCCGCTGGAGCTGGCCGCACCGGGGCAGGTGCGCGTCCTGTAGCCGGCCCGGCGCCGGCTGTGGTCCGTCGGGCGCTGCGCGGGGGCACAGCGCGCCCCGTTAGGCTCGTCGCATGGTCTCCTCCAGCTTGTCCGGGTCCGTCCGCGCCGATGGACGCGCAGCCGACCAGCTGCGTCCGGTCACCCTCACCCGCCGCTTCCTGGACGTCGGGGAGGGCAGCGTGCTGGTCACCTTCGGCGGCACCACCGTGCTGTGCGTCGCCTCGTTCACGGAGGGTGTGCCGCGCTGGCGCAAGGGGTCCGGCGAGGGCTGGGTCACGGCCGAGTACTCGATGCTGCCGCGGGCCACGTCGACCCGCTCTGACCGGGAGTCGGTGCGCGGCAAGATCGGCGGCCGCACGCATGAGATCTCCCGGCTGGTCGGCCGCTCGCTGCGCGCCGTGGTCGACACCAAGGCGTTGGGCGAGAACACGATCGTGCTGGACTGCGATGTGCTGCGCGCCGACGGCGGCACCCGCACGGCCGCGATCACCGGGGCGTATGTCGCTCTCGCCGATGCGCTGAGCTGGGCCAAGGGGCGCGGCATCGTCCGACGTGAGGTGCTCACCGACTCGGTCTCGGCGATCAGCGTCGGCATCATCGACGGCGTCCCGATGCTCGATCTGCCCTACGTCGAGGACGTGCGGGCCGACACCGACATGAACGTGGTGGTGACCGGTTCGGGGCGGTTCGTCGAGGTGCAGGGCACCGCCGAGCACGCACCGTTCGACCGCACCGAGCTCGACGCGCTGCTCGACCTGGCCCTGGTCGGCACCACGGAGCTGTGCCGGATGCAGCAGGTCGCGCTCGCGGACCCGGCGGAGGGCTGAGCGTGGGCGGCGCCCGCCTGGTCCTGGCGACGCACAACCGGCACAAGCTCGGTGAGCTGCGGGCGATCCTGCAGCCCGCGCTGCCGGGCCTGGATCCGTCGGCCGTCGTCTCGGCAGCCGACCTCGCCCTGCCCGAACCGGTCGAGGACGGGCTGACCTTCGAGGCGAACGCCCTGCTCAAGGCCCGGGCGATCGTCGCGGCGACGGGTCTGCCGGCCGTGGCCGACGATTCGGGGCTCGCGGTGGACGTGCTGGGCGGCGCACCCGGCATCTTCTCGGCGCGGTGGTGCGGGCGGCACGGCGACGATGCGGCGAACCTCGACCTGCTGCTGGCCCAGCTGGCCGACATCGCGGCGCCGCACCGTGGCGCGCGCTTCGTGTGCGCGGCCGCCCTGGTCACCCCGGACGGCCTGGAGGTCGTCGAGCACGGCGCCCTGGTCGGTGCCCTGGCCGATGCCCCCCGCGGGTCGCACGGGTTCGGCTACGACCCGATCCTGGTGCCGACGGGTGAGGTGCGGACCTGCGCCGAGCTGGAACCGGCCGAGAAGAACGCGCGCAGCCACCGTGGCCAGGCGTTCCGTGCGCTGGTCCCGGCCCTGGCCCGCGCCCTGGGGTCGTGACCGGCACCGTCCAGCTGGTCGCCGACGAGGTCACCTTCGGCTACCCGGGCCGGCCGGTGCTCGACCGGTTCGACCTGACGGTGACCGAGGGCGACCGGATCGGGTTGGTGGGCGAGAACGGCGCGGGCAAGACGACGCTGCTGCGGGTGCTGGCCGGCGAGCTGGTGCCGCGCGCGGGCCGGGTGCACCGCCAGGGGTCGTGGGCGATGGTGGCCCAGGAGCTCGAGGTCGACGAGGTCGCGACCGTCGGCTCGCTGCTCGACGGTTCACTCGCGGGGGTGCGTGCGGCGGCCGTCGCCTGGGCGGCTGCGGCCGGTGACCCGGACGTGGACCCGCAGGTGCTGGCCGCGGCGACCGACCGGCTGGAACGGTTGGCGGCCTGGGACGTGGACCGGCGTCTGGACGAGGCGCTCACCCGGTTCGGGGCCCCGCGTGCCCGTGAACGACGCCTGGCCGAGCTGTCGGTGGGGGAGCGCTACCGCGTGCGGCTGGCCTGCCGGTTGGCCGAGCGGGCCGATCTGCTGCTGCTCGACGAGCCGACCAACCACCTGGACGCCGCGGGGGTGGAGCACCTCACCCGCGAGCTGCAGACCCGCCCGGGCGCGCTGGTCATCGTGACCCACGACCGGTGGCTGCTCGATGCCGTGATGACCGCGATCTGCGACCTCGACCCGGCGATGGACGGTCGCCCCGCGCTGTACGGCGCGACCCGGTACGCCGACTACCGGTTCGCCAAGGACCAGATGCTGCGTCGCTGGCGGGCCCGGTACCGCGCCGAGCGGGTCGAGGCGGTCCGGCTCGCCGGTCGGCTCGACGACTCGTACGAGAACCTCTCGGATGCGTGGCGTCCGCCCAAGGGGTCGGCGCCGAACCGCCGCGAGACCCATGCGCGTACGACGGTCAAGCGGATCGACCGGTTGGTCGAGCGGCATGTCGAGCGGTCGGTCGCGGTCCCGGTGCCGCCGCCGCGGTTGGCGTTCCCGGATCTGCCGTCGGTGCCGCCGGACTGGTCGGGCGGCCCGCTGCTCGACCTGCGGGCACCGAGGGTGGCGGGGCGTCTGGACCTGCCCGGGGTGCGGGTCGAGGTGGACCCGTGCTCCCGGCTGCTTGTCACCGGGGTCAACGGGGCGGGCAAGTCGACGCTGCTGGCGGCCCTTGCGGGGTCGGTCGAGCTGGGCCGGGGAGTGCGCTCGCTCGGTGCGGGCGTCCGGGTGGGCGTCCTGACCCAGGACGGTCAGCTGCCGGACGACGACCCGACGCTCACCGGCTTCGAGGCGTACGGGCTGCTGGCACGACGGTTGCTGGCGTCCGGTCTGCTCGACCCGGACCACCTGGTGCCGGTGGCCGCGCTCGGCCTGCTCCCGGAGGCCGATCTGGAGCGCCCGCTGGCCCAGCTCTCGGTGGGTCAGCGGCGCCGGTTCGCGCTGGCCTGCGTGCTGCTGCCGGCCCCGCACGTGCTGCTGCTCGACGAACCGACCAACCACCTGTCGGTGGGACTGGTCGACGACCTCACGCAAGCGTTGGCGGGCACCTCGGCTGCGGTGGTGGTGGCCACGCACGACCGCCGGATGCGGGCGGACCTGGCGGCCTGGCCGGTGCTGGAGCTGGTCTGAGCCCTGGTCCGCGGGTGCTCAGGGGGCAGAGCCGCTCAGGGCAGTCGGCCCACGAACGCCATGGCCTGGCGCAGCAGGACGCCCTGCCCGCCCTGCATCTCGAGCTGGACGGAGTCCTCGCATGCCTGCTCCGGGGTGAGCCAGGCCAGGTCGAGGGCGTCCTGCTGCGGCCGGCAGTCGCCTGCGACGGGGACGATGTAGGCCAGGGACACGGCGTGCTGGCGTGCGTCGTGGTACGCCGTGATGCCCGGGGTCGGGAAGTACTCGGCGACGGTGAACGGCTGGGGCGTCGCGGGGATCTGGGGCAGCGCCATCGGGCCCAGGTCCTTCTCGATGTGCCGGACGAGGGCGTCGCGCACCCGTTCGTGGTAGTTCACCCGTCCATCGCC
>JAHIJU010000384.1 GCA_018898235.1 Actinomycetota bacterium
GCCTCGCGGACGGCCTTGAGCAGGTACTGCTCGAGGCGTTCGGGACTGATCGGCCCGTCGGCGGTCCAGGTACCGGCCAGGGTCTGCCAGAGGAGGTTCTCGGTGCGCCCGTCGAGCAGGGCCGACCGGTGACCCGCCGTCGCATCGTGCAGGCGGTGCACCAACGTGGACCACTCGGGGGCGAGCTCGGACAGCACACCGAGACGGGCCCGGGTGTCCTCGCCCCGTTTGGTGTCATGGGTCGAGGCCGTGGTCATCCCCAGCGGGAAGGCGGCCTGCGCATGCTGGGCCCAGGCGGCGAGCTCCGTCGGTGTCAGGGCGAACCGCGCGGGTTCGCCGCCCACCTCGCACAGCCCGACGAGCTGCGTCCAGCGGTAGTACGCGGTGTCCTCGACGCCCTTGGCCTGGACGGCTGCGCTCGTCTGGGCGAACCGCACGACGAGCTCGTCGCGTTGCTCGCCCCGCGTGCGTCCGGCGCTGCCCACCTCGCGGCCGAGCAGGAGGTCGACGAGCACGGTCATCGTCTCGGCGCGCTCGGGGTCGAGGTGCTCCCGGGCCCGGGAGGCCGCCGCCTCGAGGGCCTCGATCGACTCCGCCCGGGCCGGCTCACCGGGCACGACGTACGTGCGGTACCGGTCCATCTCGACCAGCAGGTTGACCAGGCAGTCGGCCAGGGCACGCCAGGTGTGGTCGCGCAGGCGCAGGTCGTCCCGGCAGATGCCGGCCGCCAGCTCGGTGAGCCGGTGCACCTCGGCGTACAGCTGTCCGTCGACCACCTCCCGCTTGGCCTGCCCGACGAGCTCGGCGAACGCGTCCGAGGTGTCCCCGGTCAGCCGGTGCATGAGCGCGCCGAGGACGGCCGCCCCGCTGGGGTCGAGGAACGTCTGCTGCACCCGCCACAACGTGTCGTACCCGGTGGTGCCCGCGCAGTCCCAGTCCCCGGCGAGCTCCTCGGAGCCGGCCAGGATCTTCTCCACGACCACCCAGGCGCCCCCCGTCGCCTCCCGCAGTCGCGCCAGGTAGCCGGCCGGATCGGCCAGTCCGTCCGGATGGTCGATCCGCAGTCCGTCCACCAGTCCCGAGCGGACCAGCTCGAGGATCAGCCCGTGGGTGGCCTCGAAGACCTCGGGATCCTCGACCCGGACCGCCACGAGGGTGTCGACGTCGAAGAAGCGGCGGTAGTTGAGCTCCTCGTCGGCCACCCGCCAGTAGGCCAGCCGGTAGTGCTGACGGTCCAGTAGCTCGGTCAGCGGCAGGGACTCGGTGCCCTCGCGCACCGGGAAGACATGCTCGTGGTAGCGCAGAACCGGACGCTGTCCCGCACCGTCGACATCGGCCATGTCGACCTCGAGCTCGCCGCGGGCGAGGACCGTGCCGAGCCGTTCGCCGAGCACGGGCATGAGCAGTGCACCGTCGCCCAGCGACCAGTCGACGTCGAACCAGCGGGCGTAGCTCGAACCGGGCCCGTCCGTGAGCACCGACCACAGGGCCCGGTTGTGCCACGCGGGGGTCGGCACGGCCATGTGGTTCGGGACGATGTCGAGCACCAGACCGAGCCCGGCGGCGTGTGCCGTCGCGGCCAGTCGTTCGAGCCCGGCCCGGCCGCCCAGCGTGGGGGAGATCTCGTCGTGCGCCACCACGTCGTACCCGTGGGTCGATCCGGGGGCGGCGCGGAGCACCGGCGACAGGTACAGGTGACTGACCCCGAGCGAGGCGAGGTACGGGACCCGCGCGGCGGCATCGTCGAAGGTCAGGTCGGGGCCTAGCTGCAGGCGGTAGGTCGAGACCGGGACCACCGCCGTGGGCGAGGGCAGCCGTCGGGCGGATGTCGACCGAGTCTCGTTGGTCACAGCGCGGCTCCCTGGGCACGTCGCTCCGAGCCCGGTCGAACCGTGCCGGCGGGCGCCCGGACGATAACTGCCTCGCTCGCCGCGGTCTCTGCGGCTCCGATCCCGGACTGTGCGGGGGCGCGGCCCAGCGGCGGTCGGGTGAGCACCACGACCGACCGGTGCTCGAGGGTCAGCCGGGTGCGCGAGCGGTGCACCTTCCCCCGGTTGCGCATGGCGGAGGTGTCGAGCACCACCGTCCATTCGGGCCCGTAGTCGGCGCCCGGCAGGGTGAACTGGACCTTCTTGTAGTCGCCGTTGAACAGCACCAGGAACGAGTCGTCGACGATGCGGCTGCCGCGGCTGTCCGGTTCGACGATGGCCTCGCCGTTGAGGAACACCTGGACCATCCGTGCCTGGTCGCCCTGCCACGCCCCGTCGTCCATGTGGTGCCCGTTCGGGCGCAGCCACACGACGTCACCGAGATCGGACTCGCCGCCGTGCTCGGCCGATCCGGCGAAGAACCGCCGTCGACGGAACACCGGGTGGTCGGCGCGCAGCCCGATCACCATCCGGGTGAACCCGAGCAGGTCCGCCTGGTCGGCATCCAGGTTCCAGTCCACCCAGGAGGTCGGGTTGTCCTGGCAGTAGACGTTGTTGTTGCCGTTCTGGGTGCGGCCGAGCTCATCGCCGTGGGCGATCATCGGCACCCCCTGGCTGAGCAGCAGGGTGGCCATGAAGTTGCGTTGCTGGCGGTCCCTGAGCCGGTTGATCTCCGGGTCGTCGGTGGGTCCTTCGACCCCGCTGTTCCAGGACCGGTTGGAGCTCTCGCCGTCCCGGTTGTCCTCGCCGTTCGCCTCGTTGTGCTTGTCGTTGTAGGAGACCAGGTCACGCAGGGTGAAACCGTCGTGGGCGGTGACGAAGTTCACGCTCGCGAGCGGTCGGCGCCCGGTGTGCTCGTACAGGTCCGACGAGCCCGAGAGCCTGCTGGCGAACTCGCCCAGGGTCGAGGGCTCCGATCGCCAGAAGTCGCGCACGGTGTCGCGGTACTTGCCGTTCCACTCGGTCCACAGCGGCGGGAAGCCGCCGACCTGGTAACCGCCGTCACCCAGGTCCCACGGCTCGGCGATGAGCTTGACCTGGGACACGATCGGGTCCTGCTGGACCAGGTCGAAGAAGGCCGACAACCGGTCGACCTCGTGGAACTGGCGGGCGAGGGTGGCCGCCAGGTCGAACCTGAAGCCGTCGACGTGCATCTCCTGCACCCAGTAGCGCAGCGAGTCCATGATCAGCTGGAGCACGTGCGGTGAGCGCATGAGCAGCGAGTTGCCGGTGCCGGTGGTGTCGAAGTAGTGGGTCCGGTCGTCGTCGACGAGCCGGTAGTAGTTCGCGTTGTCGATCCCGCGGAAGCTGAGCGTCGGGCCGAGGTGGTTGCCCTCGGCGGTGTGGTTGTAGACCACGTCGAGGATCACCTCGATATCGGCCTCGTGGAGTGCCTTGACCATGGCCTTGAACTCCTGGACCTGCTGGCCCGTGGAGGCGAAGGCCGAGTACCCGTTGTGCGGGGCGAAGAACCCGATCGTGTTATAGCCCCAGTAGTTGGTCAGCCCCTGGGCCGTCAGGGACGGGTCCTGGACGAACTGGTGCACCGGCATCAGCTCGACCGCGGTGACCCCCAGCGAGGACAGGTGCCCGATCACTGCCGGGTGGGCCATCGCCAGGTAGGTGCCGCGGTACTCCGGGGGCACGCCGGGGTGCTGCGCGGTCAGGCCCTTCACATGGGCCTCGTAGATGACGGACTCGTGGTACTCGTGCTTCGGCGGCCGGTCGTGCCCCCAGTCGAAGTAGGGGCTGACCACGAGGGACGTCATGGTGTGGGACGCGGAGTCCAGGGTGTTGCGCTGGGACTTGTCGGCGAAGCGGTAGGAGTACAGCGACTCGTGGCCGTCGACCTGCCCCGAGATCGCCTTGGCGTACGGGTCAAGCAGCAGCTTCGACGGGTCGCAGCGGTGGCCTGAGGCCGGGTCGTACGGCCCGTGCACCCGGTACCCGTACCGCTGCCCCGGCGCGACCGCGGGCAGGTAGCCGTGCCAGACGAAGGCGTCGACCTCCGGCAGGTCCACGCGGGTCTCGGCGCCGTCCGGCTCCACGAGCACGAGCTCGATGCGGTCCGCGACCTCGGAGAAGATGGCAAAGTTGGTCCCGGAGCCGTCGTACGTGGCGCCCAGCGGGTAGGGGCGTCCAGGCCAGATGTGCATGGCCCTACCCTGCCAGGCCCCTGTGACAGGCGCCCGGGGGTCAGTGCTGGACGTCGATCACGAGCCGGGCCGGGTCGGTCAGTGCGAACACCCGGAACGGCGCCGTGTGATCGAGCCCGACGAACGCCTGCGTCTGCCCCTCGAACACCCCGCGGAGGTTGACCTCGCGGACCTGGGGGAGTCCCGAGGGCTGCAGCGGGCTGCCGGCCCACTCGGCGACGCCCGTGTCGTAGGGATAGCCGGTGCCGTCGATCAGCACCTGGAGGTACGCCGCGCCCGCGACGGCCAGCGGCTGCCCGCTCGGGTCGTCGACGGGTGCCGCGACGTACTCGACGCGCCAGCCGGGCGCGCCGGCACCGCCGAGCGTGAGCACGACGCGGTCGTAGCCCTCATGGGTGGCCACGGTGACGTCGCTGACGGTCAGCGCGGCGCCCGCCGACGGCTCGGCCGTGTCCGCAGCGGTGTCCGCCGGGAACGGCGGGGGCTCGGCCGTGCCCGTGGCGCCGGGCGAGGCCGCCGCCGTGCCCGTCGATCCGGGTGTCGGTGCCACCGTGGCCGTCGCGGTGCCCGCACCGCTCGTCGAGGGGTCGCCTGCTGGCGACGACCCCTGACCGCATGCGGCCAGCATCCCGACGGCGACGACACCGATCGTCACCCACCCCGTCGCCCGGGCACCTGTCCACGTCATCGCGATCTCCTGTCCGGCCGGCAGCGCTGGCAGCTCACGCCAGAACGACCAACGTACGGACGTCGTCGTCCGGCAGGCTCTCCGCCACGGCGGAGACCTCCAGGTGGTCCAACGTGGCCAGCCCGTGGTGCACCGACAGGAACGCCGTGTCGGAGGCGTCGCGGCCGGTGGCGATGCGCAGCAGGGTGCTGCGCGGCGCGAGCGTGGTCGCGTCGACGACGTGCCAGCCGCCGCCGACGTACGCCTCGGCGACCGCGTGGAAGTCCATCGGCGCGAGCCCAGGGGCGTACACCGCCACGAGCCGCGCGGGCACGTCCAGGGCCCGCAGCAGCGCCACCACCAGGTGGCCGTAGTCGCGACAGACCCCCTGGCGGGCCAGCAGCGTGCGGACCGCACCGTCCGTCGGCCCGCTCGAACCGGGGACGTAGGCCAGCCTCGTGCCCACCCACGACGAGACTGCGGCGAGCAGGTCGACCCCGGCAAGCCCGGCGAACTCGGCGCGCGCCGTCGGCCCCAGAGTGTCGGACTCGCAGTAGCGCGACGGGCGCAGGTAGGTCAGCAGCTCGGCCTCGTCGGCCGGAGGACGAGCGGCGGTCTCACGGACCTCGGCCGTATAGGTCACCAGCAGTCGGCCGGGACCGGCGTCGACGACGTGCATGCGGGTGCCGTGCGGACCGCTCAGCACCCGCGGCGTCACGGCGGCGTCGTCGAGACCGATGGTCATCGACTCGACGAGGCCGGGCCGCTCGGTGACGGCGATCTGCAGCGCCACCGTTGTCGGGCGCTGGACGTCGAGCACGAGGGTGGCGGCGACCTGTCGGAGCATCGGGCCATGCTGTCAGCCGTGCGGCGATGGCGCCTGTGCGCACCGTGCCGGCGTCCGCTCGATACCGGCCGACCCGGCCAGGTCGAGTCGGCCGGCTACAGCACGCGGGCCAGGAAGTCCCGGGTGCGCTGCTCCTGCGGTGCGCCGAGCACGGCCGCAGGGGACCCGTGCTCGACCACCTGACCGTCGGCCAGGAAGACGACCTGGTCGGCGACCTCGCGGGCGAAGCCGATCTCGTGGGTGACCACGATCATCGACATGCCCGAACCGGCCAGGTCACGCATGACGGCGAGCACCTCGCCCACCAGCTCGGGGTCGAGCGCCGAGGTGGGCTCGTCGAACAGCATGAGCTCGGGGTCCATCGCGAGTGCCCGGGCGATGGCCACCCGTTGCTGCTGGCCACCGGACAGCTGGGCCGGGTAGAAGTCGACCCGATCCGACAGCCCGACCTGGTCGAGCATCCCGCGGGCCCTGACCTCGGCCTGGGCCTTCGTCCGGCCCAGTACCTGCACCTGCGCCTCGACGACGTTGGCCAGGGCCGTCATGTGCGGGAAGAGGTTGAACCGCTGGAACACCATGCCGATCCGGGCCCGCTGCGCGGCGATCGCCTTGGGGTGCAGCCGGAACAGCGTCGGCTCACCGCGGCGCACGCCCTCGCGGTACCCGATGAGCTCGCCGTCGACGTGGATCGAACCGGCGTCGATCTGCTCGAGCTGGTTGATGCAGCGCAGGGCGGTGGACTTGCCCGACCCGGAGGGCCCGAGCACCACGGTGACCGAGCCCTTGGGCACGGTCACGTCGATCCCGCGCAGCACATGGTGCTCGCCGAAGAACTTGTGCACCCCGGCGAGCTCGACCATGGGCACCTGCTCGTTCATCCCCAGCCTCCGGCGGGTCGGCCCATGTCGTCCATCGTGGCGATCTCGGGGGTGGTGCGGGCTGCGTTGATGGCCGCCTGCCGCGGACCGCGACCGCCCCGGCGGGGTCCGGCGCGACCGGCGGGGTCGAACCCACGCCCGTAGTAGCGCTCCAGGTAGTGCTGGCCGACCATGAGCACGCTGGTGATCGACAGGTACCAGAGCGCGGCGACCAGCAGCAGGGGTACGGGTTGGAAGAGCCGGTTGCCGATCGCGTTGGTGGCGTACTGCAGGTCGAGGATGAACGGCACGGCAAGCACGAGCGACGTGGTCTTGAGCATGGAGATCGTCTCGTTGCCGGTGGGCGGCACGATCACCCGCATGGCCTGCGGCAGCACGATCCTGCGCAGGATCGCACCGTCCTTCATGCCGAGTGCCTTGGCGGCCTCCTGCTGGCCGTGGTCGACGCTCTCCAGACCCGCCCGGACGATCTCGGCGAGGTACGCCGCCTCGTTGAGCGCCAGTCCGATGAGCGC
>JAHIJU010000385.1 GCA_018898235.1 Actinomycetota bacterium
GGCACCCGACCGGCCTCCGACCTGTTCCTCGGCGCCGCCGCCGCGCTCTGCCGTCGCGCTCTGCCGTCGCCGCGCTCTGCCGTCGTCGCTCTGCCGTCGTCGGGCCCTACCCCCGCCGCGCCGCTGCTCCTCGTGCCCCTCCTCCCCTGTGACCCCGTCGTTGAGCGCCTCATAGGGCCCGGAGAGGTGCGCGAGGGCGGGGTCGCGAGGCTGAGGGGGCGCGAGGGCGGGGTCGCGAGCCCCGGAGAGGCGAGCGAGGGCGGCCTTGCAGGGCTGAGCGTGCGCGAGGGCGGGGTCGCGGCGCTGCCATCGAGCGGCCGGTGGGGCAGCTGCAGGGCGACGGTGGCGACGACTCGCCTGCGCGGTGGCGATAGCAGCTGGCCGCCGCAGCTCAGGCGGGGCATCGATCGGACGACACCTGCTGCGTGGGAGTCAGGCGACGCCGAGGTACGCCTGCTTGACGGCCGGGTCGGCGAGCAGCGCCTTGCCCTCGCCGGAGGTGACGACCTCGCCGGTCTCCAGGATGTACGCCCGGTCGGACCGGGACAGCGCCTGCTGGGCGTTCTGCTCGACCAGCAGGATCGTGGTCCCCGAGTCGTTGATCTCGGTGATGATCCGGAAGATCTGCTGGATCACCATGGGGGCCAGGCCCATCGACGGCTCGTCGAGCAGCAGCAGGCGGGGGCGGGCCATGAGCGCCCGGCCGATGGCGAGCATCTGCTGCTCACCGCCGGACATCGTGCCGCCGACCTGCGACTTGCGCTCGTCGAGGCGCGGGAACAGCTCGAACACGCGGGCCAGGGTCGCATCGTGCTCGGCCTTGGTCTTGAAGACCCGGGCGTAGGCGCCCATCTCGAGGTTCTCCAGGACGGTCATGCCGGGGAACACCCCGCGGCCCTCGGGCGCCTGGATGACGCCGTGCAGCACCCGCTCATGAGCCTTCATCTTCGAGATGTCGGCGCCGTCGAACCAGATCGACCCCTGGGCCAGCGGGCGGATGCCGGAGATGGCCCGCATCGTCGTCGTCTTGCCGGCGCCGTTGGCCCCGATGAGGGTGACCAGCTCGCCCTCCTCGACCGTGATCGAGATGCCGCGCACGGCCTCGATGCGGCCGTAGGCGACCGAGACGTCCTTCAGCTCAAGCAGTGGCATCGTCGGGCACTCCCAGGTAGGCGGCGATCACGGCCGGGTCGGCGGAGACCTCCGCCGGCAGGCCCTCGGCGATCTTGCGGCCGAACTCCAGCACGACGACGCGGTCCGTCACGCCCATCACCAGGCGCATGTCGTGCTCGATGAGCAGCACGGTGTACCCGTCGTCGCGGATCTTGCGGATGAGGGCCTTGAGGTCCTCCTTCTCCGCGGGATTGAAGCCGGCGGCCGGTTCGTCGAGGCACAGCAGCTTGGGCTCGGTGGCCAGGGCCCGGGCGATCTCCAGTCGACGCTGGTCGCCGTACGGCAGGTTGCGGGCCTGCTGGGTCGCGCGCCGGCCGATGCCGACGAACTCCAGCAGGGCCATCCCGCGGTCGAGGGCGTCGCGCTCCTCGGCCCGGTGGCGCCGGGACCGGAAGATCGCGCCGGGCACCGAGGTCCGGTGCCGGGCGTCGGTGCCGACGACGACGTTCTCGAGGGCCGTCATGTCGGAGAACAGCCGGATGTTCTGGAAGGTGCGGGCGATGCCGAGCCGGGTGATCTCGTTGCGCTTGGTGCGGCCCAGTGGGCGCCCGTCGAACACGACCTGACCCGTGGTGGGCCGGTAGACGCCGGTCATCGTGTTGAAGCAGGTCGTCTTGCCGGCGCCGTTCGGCCCGATGAGGCCGAGGATCTCGCCGCGCCGGATGTCGAAGGTCACGTCGTCGAGGGCGACGAGTCCGCCGAACTTCATGGTGACCTGCTGCATCTGGAGCAGCGGTTCGCCGACCTTGGCCCGGATGGTCCGGTCGGGGGCCACGATCTCGGCGACCTGGGTGGCGTCGGCGAGCTCGGGGTGCACGGCGGCGAGGTCGACGTCGACGGACTCGACCCCCCCGTCGGGCAGGAACTGCTCCGGCATGGTGTCGGAGGTGATGAGCTCGTCGTCGGTGCCCAGGTGCTGGTCGCCGTGCTCGGAACCGGCCGCGGGGTCGTGGGGCGTGGTGCTCACCGGCTGCCTCCCGTCGTCTCGTCGCTCGTCGGGCGCGTGAGGGCCAGCGCGGCGCGGCGGGCTGCGGCGTAGACCTCGCGGCCGTACGTGAGCAGCTTCTGACGCGCGGGGAAGAGCCCTTGCGGCCGGAAGATCAGCAGCACGATGAGCGCCAGCCCGAAGAACAGGTACTTGTAGTTGGCGATCTCGTTGCCGTTGATCGGGATGCCGAACAGCTCGGTGCGTCCGAGGAAGAAGTTCGGCAGATACACGATGACGAACGCCCCGAGGATGACGCCCAGCTTGTTGCCCTGGCCGCCGAGGACCACCGCGACCAGGAACAGCGTCGAGTTGATGATGTTGAACGTCGTCGGGATGACGAACTGCACCTGACCTGCGTAGAGGGCGCCGGACAGGCCGCCGATCGAGGCGCCGATGAGGAACGCCCAGAGCTTGAACTTGAAGGTCGGCACGCCCATGATCTCGGCGGCGTCCTCGTCCTCCCGGATGGCCACCCAGGCGCGGCCCACACGGGACCGCTGCAGGTTCCCGACGATCAGCAGCACGATGATGATGAGCACGATCGACAGCCAGAACCAGGCGACACCCGAGGTGATGGGCGCCTCGCCGTTCCCGGCCGAGAAGTACCCGGTGGGTCTGCTCTCGCTCACCCCGACGATCGGGTAGGCGATGCGGGACAACCCGCGGCCGCCACCCGTGATGGTGGTGAGGTTGTCGGCCAGCAACCGGACGATCTCGCCGAAGCCGAGCGTGACGATCGCCAGGTAGTCGCCGCGCAGCCGGAGCGTCGGCGATCCCAGGATCAGCCCGGAGACCGCGGTGATGGCGATCGCGATGGGCAGCGCGAACAGCCAGGCCCACTTCTGCGACAGCCAGGTGTCCGTCTGGTTCCACGGGCTGTCGGGGCTGGTGAGCAGACCGACGGTGTAGGCGCCGATGGCGTAGAAGCCGACGTAGCCGAGGTCGAGCAGA
>JAHIJU010000386.1 GCA_018898235.1 Actinomycetota bacterium
GCCGCACACCACGTCACCGCACAGCCCGATCGGTGGGCGCCTGCTCGCCTCTGACCAGAGCACCGCGGCCGCCCTGCTCACCCGGCTGGAAGAGCTGGTGGCGGTTCGCCGTGGAGCGGGCGGGGTGCCCTCCGACCTGCGCGGACCACTCGGCACGGACGACCAGCCGCAGGCGAACCCCGTCGTGGCGACCGTTGTCGTGCTCATCGAGAACGGGGCGCCCGCCGACCGGGCCCGGCTGACTCGGCTCGCCGAGCTGGGCCCGTCGGTCGGGGTGCACGTGCTGTGGGTCGGCGCCGTCGTCGGCGAGCTGCCGGCGGCCTGCCGCACGCATGTGCGCGTCGCGGACGACGGCTCCGCCGAGGTCGGCGACGTGCGCTGGGGCGCCCGGGTGGAGCCGGTGACGTGCGAGAGGATCGACCTGGCGGCGGCCGAGCGGCTGGCGCGTGGGCTCGCTCCGACCGTGGACGCCGGGGTCCCGCTGGACGACGACTCGGACCTGCCCCGGTCGGTGTCGTACCTCACGCTGTCCGGAGACCTGACCTCGGGGCCGGACCAGGTGGTCGACCGGTGGCGCCAGACCGGGTCCATCCCATTGCCCGACGGCACCCGTCCGCGGCTGCGGGCCGATGCCGGGCTGCGCGCGCTCGTCGGGCACGCCGGGTCCGAGCTGTTCAGGCTCGACCTGCGCGCCCAGGGCCCGCACGCCCTGGTCGGCGGCACCACGGGTGCGGGCAAGAGCGAGTTCCTGCAGTCGTGGGTGCTCGGCCTCGCGGCCGCGTACAGCCCGCTGCGGGTCACCTTCCTGTTCGTCGACTACAAGGGTGGTGCGGCGTTCGCGGACTGCGTGGACCTGCCGCACTGCGTCGGGCTGGTGACCGATCTGTCGCCGCACCTGGTCCGTCGCGCGCTCACCTCGCTGCGGGCCGAGCTGCGCCATCGCGAACGGGTGCTGGAACGCAAGAAGGCCAAGGACCTGGTGAGCCTGGAACGCACCGGCGACCCGGACACCCCGCCGGCGCTCGTGATCGTCGTGGACGAGTTCGCGGCCCTGGTCTCGGAGGTCCCCGAGTTCGTCGACGGCATGGTGGACGTCGCCCAGCGAGGGCGTTCGCTCGGCCTGCACCTCGTGCTCGCCACGCAGCGCCCGGCCGGCGTCATCAAGGACAACCTGCGGGCGAACACGAACCTGCGGGTGGCGCTGCGGATGGCCGACGCCGACGACTCGACCGACATCCTCGGGGTGCCCGACGCGGCCGGGTTCGACCCCGCAGTCCCTGGACGTGGCGCGATGAAGGCGGGGCCGGGACGGATCGTGCCGTTCCAGACCGGCTACGCCGGTGGCTGGACGACGTCGGAGCCTGCGCGCCCCCGGATCGACCTGGTCGAGCTGGGACTGGGCGAGCGAACGGCGTGGGAGGTGCCCGAACCGGAGGCCCCGCCGGTGGAGGACCACGGCCCGACCGACATCGCCCGGGTGGTCACCACCGTGCGCGCCGCCGCCGAGGTCGCCGGCCTCGGTGCCCCGCGCCGACCGTGGCTGGATGAGCTCGCCCCCGCCTACGACCTGTCGAGGCTGCGCCAGCGCACCGATGACGAGCTCGCGATCGGTGTGGTCGACGACCCCGGTGTCCAGGACCAGCGGACGGTGTACTGGCGGCCCGACCAGGACGGGAACCTCGGCGTCTACGGCACCGGTGGCTCGGGCAAGTCCACCGTGCTGCGCACGATCGCCACCTCGGCCGCGGTGACGCCCCGTGGTGGTCCCGTGCACGTCTATGCGCTGGACTTCGGTTCGCGCGGGCTCGACATGCTGGGCGAGCTGCCGCATGTCGGTGCGGTGATCGACGGCGACGACGGTGAGCGGGTCCGGCGGCTGCTGCGGTACCTGCGCCAGGTCGTGGACGAGCGGGCCGTCCGCTACGGCGCGTTGCGCGCGGACTCGGTGGCGAAGTACCGGTCCCAGGCGGGTGTCCCCGACGAGCCGCGGATCGTGCTGCTCGTCGACGGGATCGGCGCTTTCCAGGAGGCCTACGACGTGGGCCCGTTCACCACGCCGTTCGCGATGTTCGAGCAGATCGCGACCGATGGTCGCCCCGTCGGGGTGCACGTCGTCGTCTCGGCCGAACGGCCCGGGGCGGTCCCGATGTCGATCCGCTCGACCTTGCAGCGTCGTCTGGTGCTGCGGCAGGCCGACCAGAACGACTACGGGATGCTCGACGTCCCGGGCGACGTCCTCGGGTCGGGGTCGCCGCCCGGACGAGGGATCCTGGACGAGCTGGAGGTGCAGGTCGCCGTCCTCGGCGGCAGCGCCAGCCTGACCGAGCAGTCCCGTCGGCTCCGCTCGCTCGCCCGGAGCATGCGGGAGGCCGGCCGGGCCGGCGACGTCGCCCCGATCGGTCGACTGGCCGACGACGTGCGGCTCGACTCCTTGCCGCTCGGGCTCGGTGGCCGGGTGCCGCTGGGCATCGAGGACCTGGACCTGAGCCCGTGGGGGATCGAGCCCGAGGGGGTCTTCCTGGTCGCCGGGCCGCCCGGGTCCGGGCGATCGACGGCGTTGGCCACCATCGCGACGGCCCTGCGCCGGTCCGTGCCGGGCATCCGGTTGGTCTACCTGGGCAGGGAGCGGTCGGCCCTCCGTCAGCTGGGCCTGTGGGACTCCGTCGCGCTCACCGAGCAGGCGATCGCCGAGATGGCCTCGACCCTGCGCGCCTCGCTCGGGGGTCCGCGGACGGCCGTCGTGATCGAGGACGTCCCCTCATTGGTCGACTCGGCCGTGGAGAGCGAGCTGGAGTCCCTGGTCCCGTTGCTCGCCGAGCACGGGCACCTCGTGGTCGTCGAGGGCGAGCTGTCGCGGCTCACGCAGTACTCGCCCCTGCTGCAGGCGATTCGCGGCGCCCGCCGAGGAATGGTGCTCCAGCCTGACCAGAATGACGGCGACTCGATCTTCCGGACTGATTTCCCGCGCGCCACACGTCGGGAGTTCCCCCCGGGCCGCGGCATCGCCACCGAACGCGGCAAGACCTGGCGCGTCCAGCTGGCCAGGCCGTGAGGGGGTGGGGACTGCTCACCATCGACAGTTGTGCCGTGGCGCCCTTAGCGTCATTCGTGTCAAGAAGAACCCGAACAAACATCGTCTGAGAGGAATTCCATCATGGCTCGTATGGGAATGGACGTCGAGGCCGTCGAGGGTGTCGCCAACCAGCTGAAGTCGCTGGCCGACCAGATCAGCAACCTGGAGTCGCAGATCAACGGGAAGGTGCAGCAGCTGCCCGGGATCTGGGAGGGCAAGGACGCGCAGACGTTCGTCACCCAGTGGTGGCCGCAGCACCAGAAGGCGCTCAAGGCGGCCGCCGAGGCCGTCAAGGGCCTGGGGCAGTCGGCCCTCAACAACGCCACTGACCAGCGGAACGTCTCCAACCACTGACCCCGTGGTTCGCGGTCGGGATGCGCAGAGGGCATCCCGACCGCGAGCTTGGCCTCGAGGAGGATCTGATGGCACGTGCGGGAATGGACGTCGACGCGGTCGAGCAGATCGGTCGTGGGCTGCAGACCGACGCGGAGGCCCTGGCCGCGCTGACCACGAAGGTCGACGCGCTCGTCCGTCGGCTGCCGGGGTTGTGGGAGGGCAAGGACGCCAACGACTTCGTCAGCATCTGGTGGCCTCAGCACCGTAGGTCGCTGCAGGAGGTTCGTTCGAACATTGCCGGACTGGGCCAGTCCGCCCTGAACAACGCCTCCGAGCAGCGGGAGGCAAGCGACGCCGGCACGGCTGTCGCAACCGGTGGTGCGGCCGCAGCGGTGTCCGGCGTGGCAGCAGGAGGGGCGAACGTCGCGGCGGGTTCCGGCACGCCGCCGGGCGGCGTCGGTGCGTCGCTGCCGTCCTCCGCTGGCGGTGCTGACCGGTACACCGCGGCCCTGGACGATCCCCATTCCGTGGTCGGTCGCGCGCGAGCGAACGGGGAGGACTACCAGTGTGCTTCGTGGGCATCGTTCCGTCGTGCGGAGCTCGGGCTGACGCACCCGGGCGGAAACGGCTTCGAACAGGCTGGCCGAATCGGGCTGGTGGATGCCGGGCAGGCCGGTGTCGGCTCGGTGGTCTCGACGGGCACGAGCACCTGGACGGGGCACGTGATGGTGGTGGAGGAGAAGCAGAGTGGTTCGCCCTTGACATTCAGGGTGAGTGAGATGAACACGGGCCTGGACGGTAGTGATGCGTACCACGCCAGTGCAGCCGAGTATCGCGACAACACGATCATCCGCCAGCGCGCGGACGGCTCGTGGGAGGCGTCGCGCGGTGGGAGAGCATTTGTGCGGATGGCGAGCAGCCCACGGTTCTCCTCGAACTGACCCGGGGAGCCACGTCCTGCATGGAAGAATCAATCCGGCTAGCGGTCCGTGCGACGGGGCTCGAACGTGTGCTCGTATCAGGTGACGAGCTCACCATCGGCCGTGCTCCGACCTGTGATCTGCGCATCCCCGACCCGCAGGTGTCGCGCGTGCACGCGCGGATCGCCTTCGAGGCGGGGACCTGGGTCGTCCGGGACCCGGGGAGCGCCAACGGTGTGCACGTCAACGGGTACCGGCTGGACGCGTTCAGCGTCGACCGGCCGATGACGATGGTGCTCGGTCCAGCCGACACGGGCGTGCAGGTCGAGCTCGAGCCGGTGAACGGTCTGCTGCCCTCGCCCGCGGCGTGCTCGCCGTCGGTGCCGGAGTCGGCCTCGTCCACGCCGCAGCAGCCACGCGCGATCTCGACCGTCCCCGGACCGAGCCCGATCTCCGCCGTTCCCGGGCTCGAGCGGCCTCGCTCCGGTGCGTCGGTGCCCGCGTCCGTGCCGCCAGGCCCGCGCAGGACTGGACAGTCGGCCGAGTTCACCGTGATGCGTGCCGACCTGGACCGTGCAGAGCTTGGGGGGGCCGTCCACGAGGTCACGGACCTCGGCCTCGGCCGGACGGTCGTCGGCCGCTTCGACCTCGCGGCGGGCGTGGCGGGCGCAGGCGTGGCCACGATCGGCCGGGACGAGTCCTGCACCATCGTCGTCTCCGATGTCCTGGCATCACGGGTCCACGCCCGGGTCGACCTCACCGTGGACGGCCCGGTGCTCACTGATCTGTCGTCGTCCAACGGGACCTTCCTCAACGGCCGTCGGGTGGCGCGGGTGTGGCTGGCCGACGGCGATGTGGTGACCGTCGGGAACACCGACCTGGTGGTCCGCGACGGGGTGCTGGCTGCCCGGGCGGCGCCTGCACCAGACGAGGCTCGGGTGCGGGCGGAGGCGGTCGGCCTGACGATCGCCGGCGGTAAACGGCTGCTCGACGGCATCACTCTGGATCTGCAGGTCGGCTCGCTGACCGCGATCGTGGGGCCTTCCGGGGCGGGCAAGACGACCTTCTCCCGCATCCTCACCGGACAGAGCGCGCCGACCGACGGACACGTCACCTTCGGCGGCCACGACATGCACGGCGACTACGACCTGGTGAGGTCGCGGATCGGCTTCGTCCCGCAGAACGACGTGGTGCACGACAAGCTCTCGGTCGACCGCGCGATGGACTTCTCCGCCAGGCTGCGTCTGCCCGAGGCGTCCGAGGCCGAGCGGGACGCGGTAGTGGACCGCGTCCTCGCCGAGCTCGAGCTCACCGAGCATCGACGTACCCGGGTCGACCGGCTCTCCGGTGGTCAGCGCAAACGCGTCTCGACCGCGATAGAGCTGCTCACGGGGCCGGAGCTGCTCGTGCTCGACGAGCCGACCTCGGGACTGGACCCGGCGCTGGACCTCACGGTCATGCGGATGCTGCGCACCCTGGCGGACGCCGGACGGGTCGTGGTCGTGGTCACCCACTCCCTCGTCCACCTGCGTGAGATCTGCGACAACGTGCTGCTGCTCGCCCCCGGCGGGCGAACCGCGTACTGGGGGTCGGTCGACCGGCTCGGGGACGCGTATGGCGACCGGACCTGGGCGGACATCTTCGCCGCCGTGACCCGTGACCCCCGCGGCGCGGCGGCCGAGCACCTGGCCCGTCGTGGGGCGGAGCCGGCGGCCGCCCACCCGCAGCGGACCGCTCCCGGTCCGGTGGCCCGCGAACGGTCGCACGCGCTCAGACAGTCCGCGACCCTGGTCCGTCGCCAGTTCCTGCTGATCGCGGCCGACCCTGCGCTGCTCGTCTTCCTCGTCGTGCTGCCGCTCGTGCTGGGGGGACTGGCTCTGCTGGTCCCCGGGTCCGCGGGGTTCGGGCGGGCGGCTCCGACGGCCGCGACCGAACCGAGCCAGCTGCTCGTCCTGCTCGTCCTCGGCGCCTGTTTCATGGGCGCGGCCCTGTCGATCCGGGACATCGTCGGCGAGCGCAGCATCTACCAGCGCGAACGGGCAGTCGGGCTGTCACCGGCCGCCTACGTCGGATCCAAGCTCGTCGTCCTGTGCGTGGCGACGGCGATGCAGTCGACGCTCCTGGCTATCGTCCTGCGCCTCGGCAAGCCACCGCCGGGCCACGGAGTGGTGGTCGGCGACGGCATGGTCGAGCTGGCGCTGGTCGTCTGGCTGACCGCCTGGGTGTCCGCGATGCTGGGCGCGCTGGTGTCCGCTGTCGTCCGGTCGGGCGAGCAGACGATGCCGTTGCTGGTGATCATCGTGATGACGCAGCTGGTGATGACGGGCGGGATGATCCCGGTGACGAACCGGGACGGGCTGAGCCAGGTCGCCGCGCTGTTCCCGGCGCGATGGGGCTACGCCGCGGCCGCCTCGACCGTCGACCTGCGGCACGTCGTCCCGGTTGCCCAGCATGACGCCCTGTGGGTGCACTCGGTCGGGCAGTTCTGGGCCGATGTCGCCGTCCTGGTGGCCATGCTCGTGGTCCTGTCGGTCGGGGTCTGGCTCCGGGTGCGTCGTCGGCGCGTACGGCGCTGACCTGCGCCGGGAGAGCGACCTACCGGGTCACAGGCCGTGCCCGTCGCCGGCCGAGCACGACCAGCTCCTGGCACCCGTGGACCTGGGCCCGCTCGACCACGACGGCGCGCTCGGCGGCCAGCTCGCCCAGGTGGCAGGCCGGGGTCCGTCGCAGCTGCGCGCCGGCACCCGCGAGGCCGATCGGGGCGTGCGGCCGCGGATGCGTCACCGAGCACGGCGTCGTCCACCCGACCTGTGCGACTCGCCCGTCGGAGCATCGGAGCGCTGACGTCGACCCCGATGACGCGTCGGGAGGCCGACGACAGCCCCCTGTGACGGCCGCCGTCCCCCTCACACCCAGTCGTCGCGCCGGTCCAGCTCGGCCCGCATCGCGGCCGCCAGTCGCGGATTGGCGTAGACCGGGTCGCCGCCGGCCAGGGCGTCGTGGACGCGTTCGGCGACGGCGCGGGGCTTGTCCTGGCTGAGCTTGGCCTTGGCCTGCCAGCGGTCGACGACGAACCGGAAGCCGGTGGCTCCGGCCGCGACGCGCCGGGCGTAGTGCTCGACGTCGTGCATCGGCACCGGGGTCGGTTGCGTGCCTTCCCAGCGGTCGACGGTGGCGCCGAGCACGTCCCAGGTCGCCGCGGCGTCGAGCGGGTGGGCGACGCCGTGCAGGTGGGCGGCCAGGTAGTTCCAGGTCGGCAGGGCGGGGGAGTAGCCGTACCAGCCGGGGGAGACGTAGCCGTACGGCCCGGTGATGACGAGCAGCGACTCGCGCTCGCCGTCCAGGCCGTGGGTCCGGTCGTCGGGCCGCCCGAGGTGGCCCAGGACGACGAGGCCCTCGGCGTGGGTGTCGAGCAGGACGGGCACGTGCGAGGCGACCAGTCCCCGGTCGCCGAGCGTGATCAGCACGCCCCAGCCCTCGTCGTGCACGAGGTCGCGCACCCACTGCTCGTCGGGCACGGCGTGGTCCGGGGTCTCGATCACGGTGCCATGACACCACGTGGCGCCGGGGTGCCATGTGACGGGCGCGTTAAAGATTCATTTCGTACTGAACTTTCCGAAGCGAAACCCTTGACCGCGTGGGGTCGCAGGCACTTGCCTAGGCCCACCCCGCACGGACGACCGGCACTCCACCCCCCCGACACAGGAGATTGCATGTCCCGCACCCGAGTACGGACCAGGGTGGCAGCCGCTGCCCTGGGGCTGACCTTCATGCTCACCGCCTGCAGCGGCGGATCTGGAACCGCCGACAGCACGAGCACCGCGACCGGTGAGCCCGTCACGCTGCGCGTGCAGTCCACCGACCCCGGCTACCTCATCCCCGGTCGCAACACCGTCGCCTACGACTTCGACATGGCCGTGTGGGCACCCCTCACCTGGATCGACGACAGCGGCACCCTCACCTACGTCGCCGCAGACTCGGTCACCTCCGACGACGCGACCACCTGGACCATCACCCTCAAGACCGGCTGGACCTTCCAGGACGGCAGCCCCGTGACCGCCCAGGACTACGTCGACACCTGGAACACCGTCGCGTACGGCCCCAACGCCTTCGAGAACTCCGGCCAGCTCGCCCACGTCGTCGGCTACACCGACCTCAACCCGGCCGGCGGCGCCACCCCCACCGTCAAGGAGATGTCCGGCCTCAAGGTCGTCGACGACCACACCTTCACGGTCACCCTCGACGGCCCCGACGGGCAGTTCCCGCTCCAGCTGTCCCAGGGCCAGACGGCGATGTTCCCGATGCCCAAGGGCGCTGCCGCCGACCTGGCCGCCTACAACAAGCACCCCATCGGCAACGGCCAGTACGAGATCGTCGGCGACTACGCCGAGGGCGAGACCATCACCGTGGCGAAGTACGCCGACTACA
>JAHIJU010000514.1 GCA_018898235.1 Actinomycetota bacterium
AGATGTGTTCAGCGACTACAACCTCCGGCAGCGCCTGGAGATTCTGGGTTACGGCTCCCGCGATGCTTATCTGGAAGCCGAGCCGACCATCGAGGCAAAGGCCAAAGACATGGTGGGACACTACCTGGCGCATGTGTTCCCGAATGGCTACAAGGCGCAAGTTGTGGCCACATCCCGCGAGGCAGCGGTGCGCTACAAAAAACACATCGATGCCGCCCTGGCGGCTGCCATTGCCGATCTGAAAAAGGCCAATCCGAAAAACCCCGACCTTGAAAGACTCAAGAATCTGACTACAGATGTCATCATCTCCGGCAATAACAACGACCTGCCACACCTCAAGGCATATTCGGACACGTCAAAGCACAAGACCAGCATCAAGAGCTTCAAATTGTCTTTTGAAGGCGAAGATGAAGGTGTCAAAGGCGACATGGGGATATTGATCGTGAACAACATGCTCATTACCGGATTTGATGCGCCGGTGGAGCAGGTGATGTATCTCGACAAAGTTATCATCGCTCACAATCTGCTTCAGGCCATCGCCCGCGTTAATCGCGTGAGTGGTGAGTCCAAGGATAAAGGGTTCGTGGTTGATTATGTAGGAGTAGGTCACCACCTGAAAAAAGCCATCGACAGCTATGACGAGCGCGAACAAAAGGAAGTGATCGATGCCCTGAGTTTCCCAGAAGAAGAATTGCGAGAACTCAACGCCAGCCATGAGGCTGTCATGGAGTTGCTAAAAAAGCACGGTCTCACTGACCTTAATGACCACGATGCGTTCTTCGATATATTCTATGACGAAGACCTTCGTTTCGACTACATGATGGCATTCAAGAATCTGACCAAATGCCTGAACGTGGTCTTCCCAGCCCGGCAAGCCCTCGACTACATGGCCGAATACCAGTCACTCACCGAGATCAATGTGCTGGCAGGAAAACACTTCCGTGACGGGCGTCTGAGCATGAAAGGCATTCCCCCCAAGCTGCGTGCCATAACAGATGCTTATCTTGAGTCAAAAGGGATAGAGGTGAAAATCAACCCGATCTCCATCCTCGATGAAGACTTTCAAAAACAAGTCGGCAAACACAACCGCACCAAAACCAAAGCAGCAGAGGTGGAGCACGCGATTCGCCATCACCTTGAAGTTGAACTGGATGATGATCCGGACCTGCAAGCCTCTTTTGCTGAGGCATTAGCGAAGATATTTGAAGATTTCCGCGACAACTGGAAGAAGATATACGAAGAACTGGAGATATTTGGTGAAGGAATGGCAGCAACAGCAACGGAGGCTCCCGGAGTCGCAGAAGAGCCCGCTACCTATGGCATGAGCAGCGAGGACAGGATCAGCCACCTGGTTGACCTGACACAGAAGTCCTTCCTGGCTGTGGAGCGAGAACTGAAACTCACCGGGTTCTGGGGTAGTATTCCAGCCCGAAACAAATTGAAGGAAGAGCTTCAGAAGACCTTGCTGGCTCCTGAGTATTCCAAACTCCCTTACATTGTGAAAAACCGCGCCCACATCATCAGCCGGATCATGGAAATCGCCGAGAAAAACCACGACATCATCCTCTATGCGGAGTAGCTACGATGGAGCTGGCCTATAATATTCAAAGATCAAACAAGCGGCGCAAGTTGACCATCACTGTCGAACGAGACCGCAACGTGATTGTTCATGCTCCAGAAGGAATATCTGACGAAAAGATACGGCAGGTTGTAGAGGCAAAGCGTCAATGGATATACGAAAAAATCGGCCACCCACAGAAATACCAGGACCTGCCTCATCCACCAGGGAAGGAACTGGTCAGCGGGGAGTCCGCGCTTTATCTGGGCCGTCAATACCGCATCGAAATGGTCAAAACAGGTTTATCCGAGATTCAGTTCTCACAGCGTTTTCTTATTCCGGCTACACAGAGAAATAAGCGAGGAGAGGCATTGCGGGAATGGTATATCAGCAAGGCCGAAGAAAAGATTATCCCACGGGTCAAGCATCATGCACACGAACTCGGTGTCGATTTTGCCAAAGTCAAGATTGTCGACAACCGCTATCGCTGGGGATCCTGCACCGTGAATAACAACATCAATTTCAACTGGCGATTGATAAAAGCGCCGATGTTCGTCATCGATTACATCATCGTCCATGAACTTGCCCACCTCATCGAGACCAACCACACGCCCAAATTTAGGAACATTGTCAGTGCGCAATCTCCGACGATGGAAAAGGCAAAAGCCTGGTTGAAGGAGAATGGA
>JAHIJU010000039.1 GCA_018898235.1 Actinomycetota bacterium
CATGCGGGCGAGGTGCTGCAGGGCCTCATCAAACCGTTCGAGTGCCCGTCGTTCGGCACGCTGTGCACCCCGCGCACCCCGCTCGGCGCGACGATGGTCTCGGCCGAGGGCGCCTGCGCGGCCTACTACGAGTTCCGGCGCCTGTCGGTGCCGACGAAGGTGAGCTAGATGTCCGACCTGCCGATCGCACCGCTCGACGTCGAGGGCTGGACCTGCCCGGCCCCGCTGGCGCACCAGGACCGGATCGTGCTCGGGCACGGCGGCGGCGGTGTGCTGTCGGGCGAGCTCATCGAGCACCTGTTCCTGCCCGCCCTGGGCGATGCGACGAATGCGGAGATGCGCGACTCCGCCGTGCTCGACGCCCCCGGCGCGGGCCGGCTGGCGTTCACCACCGACTCCTACGTGGTGTCCCCCCTGTTCTTCCCCGGTGGCTGCATCGGCGACCTGGCGGTCAACGGGACGGTCAACGACCTGGCGATGAGCGGTGCCCGGCCGCTCGCCCTGTCGGCCGGCTTCATCCTCGAGGAGGGCCTCGAGACCGCGGTGCTCGGCCGCGTGGCGCAGGCCATGGGCGCCGCCGCCCGCGCCGCCGGGGTGCGCATCGTCACCGGCGACACCAAGGTGGTCGACCGCGGCAAGGCCGACCAGCTGTTCATCAACACGGCCGGGATCGGCGTGGTGCCCGACGGGGTCGACATCCGCCCGTCGCGCGCGGCGTCCGGCGACGTGGTGCTGGTCTCCGGCCTGGTGGGCGAGCACGGCGTGGCGATCATGTCGCTGCGTGAGGGCATCGAGTTCGGCACCACGCTCACCTCGGACACCGCGGCGCTGCACACCCTGGTGTCCGCACTGCTGGCGGCGGTTCCGGACGTGCACGTGCTGCGCGACCCCACCCGCGGCGGCGTGGCCGGCACGTTGTGCGAGATCGCCGAGGTGGCGAACGTCGGCATCGAGCTCGTGGAGTCCGCCGTGCCGGTGCCCGACGCGGTCGGCGCCGCCTGCGGGTTCCTGGGCCTGGACCCGCTGCACGTGGCCAACGAGGGCAAGCTGATCGCGATCGTGCCGCGGGCCGATGCCGAGGCCGCGCTCGAGGCGCTGCGCGCGCACCCGCTCGGGGCGCATGCGGCGATCATCGGCGAGGTCGGCGACGAGCACCCCGGGCTCCTGGTCGCCAGGTCACCGCTGGGTGCCGGCCGGGTGGTCGCCCGTCCGCTGGGTGAGCAGCTGCCACGGATCTGCTGATCGGCGCAAGGACCTTCGACCCCTGCACCGGGGGGTCGACGGATGGTTCGGTCGCACGGTGACGACGATGCGCCAGGCGGCCGAGCAGTTCCTGTCCCAGCGACGGATCGCCGTGACCGGGGTGTCCCGTGATGCGGCCACCCACGGCGGCAACCCGGTCTACGTGCGGCTGCGGGAGCGGGGTTACCAGGTCTTCGCCATCAACCCGAATGCGGACACGGTCGAGGGCGACCCCGCCTACCCGACGCTCTCCGCCGTGCCCGGCGGTGTCGACGCCGTCGTGATCGCCACCGCACCGGTGCACGCGATGGGCACGGTCGAGGAGGCCGGGGCACTGGGGGTGCGCTTCGTCTGGATGCACCGCGGCCCGGGCGGCGGCAGCGTCTCGCCCGAGGCCGCCGCTCGTGGCCGCGAGCTCGGGATGACGGTGCTGGCCGGGGGCTGCCCGCTCATGTTCGGCCCGACCTCGGACGGCGGCCACCGGTTCATGTGCCGGATGATGCAGCTCACGGGCGCGGTGCCGCGCACCGTCTGACCGCCCCACCGCCTACCCTGTGGCCCGACGTTCCAGGCCGGGTGGGCTCCGGTCGGATGAGTTCTGGTCGGACGAGGGGAACCACACGTGAGCGACGACGGACTCCAGGTGCACGACGCCGAACCGCACGCCGGCGGGCTGGGCGCCCGGCTCAACTGGTTGCGTGCGGGCGTGCTCGGCGCCAACGACGGGATCGTGTCAGTCGCGGGCATCGTGATCGGTGTGGCGGGTGCGACGAGCAGCCTCACGGCGATCGTCACCGCAGGGCTGGCCGGGACCGTCGCGGGCGCCATGTCGATGGCCGGTGGCGAGTACGTGTCGGTGAGCACCCAGCGGGACACCGAACGGGCCGTGCTCGACAAGGAGCGCTGGGAGCTGGCGAACCTGCCCGAGGCCGAGCTCGCCGAGCTTGCCGGGCTCTACGAGGCGAAGGGCCTGAGCCCGGCGCTGGCGGCCGACGTCGCCCGCGAGCTGACGGCCAAGGACGCCCTGCGTGCGCATGCGGAGGCCGAGCTGGGGATAGACCCCGACGAGCTGACCAGCCCGTGGGCGGCGGCCGGCGCCTCGTTCGCGGCGTTCACGGTCGGCGCGGCGCTGCCGATGCTCGCGATGCTCGCTCCGACCGACCGTTGGCGGATCTGGATCTGCGTGGTCGCGGTGATCGTCGGTCTGGTCATCACCGGCCTGGTCTCGGCGCATCTCGGCGGCGCCGTGAAGCGCCGCGCCGTCGCGCGCAACGTCGGGATGGGGGCGGCGACCATGGCGTTCACCTACGCCGTCGGACTGCTCTTCGGTACCGCAGTCGCCTGAGACCCGCCTGAACGGCCCGGGTATGCCCAGGCCCCCTCACCCGCAAGGCTGTGTGCTCACCCACCAGGAGGAACACCGTGACGAGGCTCTACCGCGCAACCATCGCCTACGCCGTGCTCGGTCTGCTGGCCGGGCTGGCGATCCGAGGCTTCACCCAGGCGCGTGACTTCACCGGGGCGACCCAGCTCTCGGTGGTGCACACCCATCTGCTCGTGCTGGGCTTCCTGCTCATGCTCATCGTGCTGCTGCTCGATGCGGTGCTGTCGATCTCCGGCTCACGCGCCTTCACCTGGTTCTTCTGGACCTACAACGCCGGACTGCTGCTCACCGTCGGGGTGATGGTCTGGCACGGCATCCTGCAGGTGGAGGGGTTGACCGTCTCACCGGCGGTGTCGGGGATCGCAGGGCTGGGGCACATCGTCATCACCGTCGGCATC
>JAHIJU010000387.1 GCA_018898235.1 Actinomycetota bacterium
CGAGGCGCGTGAGCTCCTCGCCGGCCAGGGCATCGCAGCACGCGTGGTCTCCGCGCCCTGCCTGGAGTGGTTCGCCGAACAAGACCAGACCTACCGCGACTCCGTCCTGCCCCCGACGGTCACCGCCCGAGTCTCCGTCGAGGCCGGCATCGCCCTGCCCTGGCACAAGATCCTCGGCACCCACGGCCAAGCCATCAGCCTCGAACACTTCGGCGCCTCCGCAGCCGCCGAGGTGCTCTACGAACAGTTCGACATCACTGCCGACGCCGTCATCCACGCCGCCCACCGCTCGGTCGCGTCCGTCCGCGGCGAGGCACCGCAGGCGGCAGCACCCGATGGCGTACCGGCATCGAGCTCGGCACCGGCCGCACCCGGTGACTTCCCAGCGGATGTCCCGTCAACTGTCGGCCGGCCGTTGTAGACCGGAGACTGGGACAGGACCCGCCCCACGCCGGCCGGACGTCCGTGGCCATGACCGCAGCCCGTCGCCGGCACCACACGAACCCGTCCAGGAGGCACCACATGAACCCGCTCACCGCTCTCGCCGACGCCGGGGTCGCCGTCTGGCTCGATGATCTGTCCCGCAGCCGGCTCACCAGCGGCAACCTCGCGGCACTCGTCGACCGTGGTGTCGTCGGCGTGACGACCAACCCGACGATCTTCGCCGCCGCGGTCGCGCACGGTGACGCCTACGCCCCCCAGCTCCGCGAGCTGGCGGCTGCCGGGACGCAGGTCGAGGACGCCGTCGCGACCATCACCGCCGATGACGTGCGTGCCGCCGCCGATGTGCTGCGCCGGGTCTACGACGCCAGCGGGACCGTCGACGGCCGGGTCAGCCTGGAGGTCGACCCGCGGCTCGCCCGGGACACCGCGGCAACGACCGTGCAGGCCAGGGCCTTGTGGGCACGCGTCGACCGGCCGAACCTGTTCATCAAGATCCCGGCCACCGTGCAGGGGCTGCCGGCGATCACCGCCGCCCTGGCCGAGGGGATCAGCGTCAACGTGACCCTGATCTTCTCCCTCGAGCGCTACAAGGCCGTGCTCGACGCCCACGCCACCGGTCTGGAGCGGGCCCGGGCCGCGGGGCTCGACCTCGCACCCATCGGTTCGGTCGCGTCGTTCTTCGTGTCCCGCGTGGACACCGCGGTCGACGCCCAGCTGGACGCCCTCGGCACCCCGGCCGCGACCGCCCTACGCGGGAAGGCCGCGATCGCCAACGCCCGGCTCGCCTACGGGGAGTACCTGCGGTTCATCGCCACCGACCGCTGGCAGGCGCTGGCCGCGGCCGGGGCCCGGGTGCAGCGGCCGTTGTGGGCCTCGACCGGGGTGAAGGACCCGTCCTACCCCGATACGCGCTACGTCGACGAGCTCGTCGCACCCCAGGTGGTCAACACCATGCCGGAGAAGACCCTGGAGGCCGTCGCGGACCACGGTCGGATCACGGGCGACACCATCACGGGCGCCCAGGACGAGGCGCGCCGGGCGCTCGCTGACCTGGCGTCGGTCGGGGTGGACCTCGACGACGTGACCGCCGAGCTGGAGGACCGCGGCATCGACTCCTTCGAGGCGAGCTGGTCCCAGCTGCTCACCACCATCGGCGACGGCCTGAAGTCCGCCCACCCCTGACCCACCCACTCCCCACCCTCCCCCTCCTCCGCGCAATCCCCCCTCCTCCCCGCGATCCCCCTCCGCCGCGCGATTCCGAGGCGGTGCAGCCCCAGAAGCTGCTCAGCCTCGGAATCTCGGGGTGGGAGGGGGGAGAGGGGGGCTAGAGGCCGCGGCCTGAGGGGGAGACGAGGATCTTGACCGCGGTCTCGTTGTGGTGGATGAGGGTCTCGAACCCGGAGTCGATGAGGTGGTCGAGGCCGATCTTGCCGGTGATGAACGGCGCGAGGTCGACCTTGCCCTCCTCGACCAGCCGGATCGTCGGCGGGTGCGAGTTGACGTAGGCGATGGTGCCGCGCACGTCGAGCTCCTTGAGCACGATCTTCTGGACGTCGAAGGTCGCCGGGTGGCTCCAGATCGCGACGATGACGAGGACCCCGAGCGGGCGCAGCGCGTCGACGAGAGTGTCCAGTGCGGGCTGCACCGATGTGCACTCGAAGCCGATGTCGGCGCCGTGCCCGCCGGTGAGCTCGCGGACCGCACCGACGACGTCGTCGGTGCGCGGGTCGAGCACGTGCTGGGCGACCCCGGAGTCGACGGCCTTGCGCCGCCGCAGCGGGCTGGGCTCGCTGATGATGACGGTGACGCCCAGCGCCTTGAGGATCGCGGAGGTGAGCAGGCCGATCGGGCCGGCACCGGCGACCAGGGCGGTCTGGCCGGCCTTCGCCCCGGCGCGCTCGGCGGCGTGGTAGCCGACGGACAGCGGTTCGATGAGGGCGGCCTGGTCCAGCGGGATCGAGTCGGCGATCCTGTGCACCCACCGGCGCTGGACCGCGATCTTCTCGCCGAGCCCGCCGCCACGGCCGCCGAGACCGATGAAGTTCATATCGGGCGACAGGTGGTAGTCGCGGCTGTCCGGACCGGTGTCGACGTCGTCGTGCAGGATGTACGGCTCCACCACGACGTGGTCACCGACCGCCAGGTCGGTGACGCCCTCGCCGAGCGCGTAGACGACGCCCGACATCTCGTGGCCGAGGGTGACCGGCGCGGACTCGCCGCTGATCGGCTGCGGGTGGCCGGCCGGGGGGATGAAGATCGGGCCCTCGCCGTACTCGTGGAGGTCGGTGCCGCAGATGCCGCACCAGGCGACGTCCACCCCGACGGTCCCGGGGCCGACGGTCGGCTCGGGGATGTCCTCGATCCGGATGTCACCGCGTGCGTAGTACCTGGCTGCCTTCATGGTGCGCTCCTGTAGTCGTCGCTGACACTGTCCACAACAGCCCTGTCGAGAGCGGGTGTCAAGTGCACGAGGGGCGGTCGGACCCTGGTCCCTTGACAGCCCGAGCGTGCGGCCCCACCTGCGGCGATGTGATAAACATCACATGAATTCGTCACGCAATGCGAGGGTCAAGACCCGGTCACCGGCACCAGGTCGGTCCGCCCCGCGCGACCCCACCACCAGCCGCCACCACCGCCCGCGCCCGCACCGGTGCGACCATGGGCCGTGCCCGACAGCCGCCGCCGCGCCACCTCCGGTCCGCAGCCCCCGCATCGCCGCCGGACCGACGCACCGACCGGCCGGACAGGCGCACCCGCCCGTCGTCCCGCGCGCGCCGCCGCCCGGCCGCCGCGACCCGACCGGCTCGAGGTCACCTTCCTGCCCGGCCTCGGCGACGTGGTGCACGACGAGGTGGTCGAGGTGCTGCACCCGCCCCGCCCGCCGCGGCCGGTCCCCGGACGGGACGATGCGCTCGAGCTCGACCTGCCCGGCTGGGACGACCGGGTGCTCACGCTCCGCACGGCCGTCGCGGTCTTCGTGAGCCTGCACGTCGACGTGCCGCGTCCCCGGTCGCTGGTGAGCGGGGACCACCTGGCGCGCATCGCCGCCGCCGTCCGGGCCTCGCTCGCCGTCGCGCCGAGCCGGGCGTTCCGGTTCGAGGCCGCCGGCTCAGGGTCGCCCGACTTCACGCGGCTCGGCGCCGCGCTCGCCTCCGCCGTCGGGCTGCCCTACGCCCCCGACGGCGGCGAGCTCGTCGTCAAGGTGCGCCGCGGGACCGCCGGGCGACCCGGAACCGATCCGGGCTGGGACGTGCTGGTGCGACTCGGCCCCCGGCCGCTGTCCGCCCGCCCCTGGCGCAGCGTCGACTACCCCGGGGCGGCCAACGCGACGATCGCCGCGGCCATGGTGCGGCTGGCCGGAGTCCGACCCCGCGACCGCGTCGTCAATCTCATGTGCGGATCGGGCACGCTGCTCGTCGAACGCCTGCTCGCCGGGCCCACGGCGGCCGCGCACGGCGTCGACCTGGCCGCGGCCGCGCTGGACGCCGCCCGTGCCAACCTCGCCGCGGCGGGCGTGGCTGCCACCCTCACCAGGGCGGATGCGACCGACCCGGCATGTCTGGGCGACGAGCGGTTCGACCTGCTGCTGGCCGATCCGCCCTGGGGCACGCTGCACGGCTCGCACACCGACAGCCCCCGGTTGCACACGGACCTGCTCGGTGCGGCGCACCACCTCGCCGCACCCGGCGCCCGCCTCGTCGTCCTCACGCACGCGGTCACCGTGATGGAGCGCGCCGTGCGGGCCGCCGACGGGCAGTGGCGGGCCGAGACGCCGGTCCGCGTGTTCGCCAAGGGGCACCACCCGCGCATCTACCTGCTCCGCCGCTGCTGAGGCCTGGGCCGGTCACGCAACGGCGCAGGTCAGGCGGCGTCCTGCGCGGCCACGTACATGGCGGCCGAGAGGGCCGTCCGCACCCGACCCTCCAGGGTCGCATCGAGCGAGGCGCCGACCTCGATCGTCCAGGCGCCGTGGTCCACCGCGACCGTCCGGACCGCCGCCGGCTGGGCGGCCGGGCTGCCACCACGGGCGACCACGATCCGATCACCGGGCTCGCGCTCCCGCAGCACGGTCCAGGCGCCTCCGCCGAGGGTGTCCGTCGCGGTGGACGCCAGGGCGCACAGCCGGGACAGCGCACCGGGCCGGGCCGAGGCGATCGCCGGCAGCGCCCGCGACAGCACCTGCTGCGCCGTCACCATCGGGTCCGTGGCGTCCGGCAGGGCGAGCTGCCGCCGACGGGCGCGGGCCCGCTTGGCCCGGTACTGGGCGAAGTCGGCCGCGCGGAACAGGCTGCTGATCGGCACCCGTTCCCCGATCGAGCTGGCGGCCACACCCCACGAGATCGCGGCACCGTGCGGCAGCGGGTGCTCGTCCATCGTGGTGATGAGCACGTCCTCGACCGTGGTCCGGGGCCAGCCGGGGACGACGAGGCAGAACTCGTCGCCGCCGATCCGCGCCGCCGTGGTCCCCGGCAGCGCGTCGGCGGAGTGGCGCAGCACACCGGCCACCATCCGCAGCAGATCGTCACCGGCCGCGTGGCCCAGCTCGTCGTTCACCTGCTTGAGGCCGTCGACGTCGCACATGACGATGCAGGTCTCGACCCCGGTGGCCAGTGCGCGCTCGGCGGCGGCGTCCGCGACCCGGCGGTCGGCCAGCCCGGTGAGCGGGTCCTCCGCGAGCAGATGGAACACCTGGTGCTCGAAGTCGAGGCGGATCACGGCGGCGGCGACCAGTGCGGCCAGCATCTCGGTCGCGGCCATGTCGTCGTCGTCGAAGTGTCCGGTCAGTCGGGTCGCGATGAGCGCGCCCCACACCCCGCCGTTGACCACGACCGGGGCGCACACCTCGGCCGTGACGCCCAACCGTGCCAGCAGCGCGAGCTCGGCCGGGTCACCCGAGGGCTGCCCGTCCTGCGACCCCTCGGCGCGATGGGAACGCGAGGGCGTGCGGTCCAGGATCAGTCGGCGCAGCTCGGGTCGCGCGCTGATGAGCGAGCTGTCCTCGACGACAGCCGCCAGCTCGGTGTCGGTGATCGGCGGTGCGAGCCACAACGGCCGCGCCTCGTCCTGCTCGATGCGCAGCAGGACCGCCCGGCGGACCTCGATGGTCTCGAGTAGGCACTCGCAGGCGACCTGCGACAGCTCGGCCATGCCGCGGCACGCCTCGAGGCGGCGGGATGCTGCCGCGAGCAGCTGCAGACGCGTCAAGGCGATCGGCTCCCGGGCGCTGGAGTGCGCGGCGTGCTGCCGTCCGCGTTGACCCACGAGCACATCATCGGCCACGGGGACCACCCGCCGGGCAGGACCACAGGTCGATCTCGGGCGTGCACAGGCGCCCTACCTGGTTCACGGTCCACGACTCACCCACCCGGGCGATATCGGCCCGCAGGGGCCGCGTCTTGAGCGGGTGAAGAGATCGGTTCGGACGCGGCCTCAGGCGAGCGTCCGCGGGTAGCGGGGCGCGCCCTCACCGGCCAGGCCCAGCACGTGCTCGGCCAGGAACGCCTCGACCACCTGGTACCAGAGCCGGGCGTGCTGCGGCGAGAGCACCCAGTGGTTCTCGTCCGGGAAGTAGAGGAACCGGTGCGGGGTGCGACCCTCGGCATCCGCGGCCAGCTGCGACCGCGACAGCAGCTCGTACCACAGGCGCAGGCCCTCACCGATCGGCACCCGGTAGTCCTTGTCGCCGTGCACGACGAGCATCGGGGTGGCGATCTGCTCCACGAACCGGTGCGGGGAGTTCTCGAGCGCCATCTGCTCGGTCATCTCCCGGCGCCAGTAGAAGGCCGCGTCGGTGGTGGGGCCGAACTGGTCGAGCGCCCACAGACTGGCGTGCGTGACGATCGCGCGGAACCGGTCGGTGTGCCCCGCGATCCAGTTCGCCATGTAGCCACCGAACGACCCGCCCATCGCCCCCGTGCGGGTCTCGTCGATGTCGCCGCGGGCGACCACCGCATCGGTGATGGCCATGAGGTCCTCGTAGGGCCCCGCTCCCCAGGCACCCCAGCCCCGCTGGATGAACTCCTGGCCGTAGCCGGTGGACAGCGCCGGGTCCGGCAGCAGCACCGCGTAGCCGCGGGCCACCAGCAACCACGGGTTCCAGCGCCACGACCACGCGTTCCACGAGCCGAGCGGGCCACCGTGCACCCACAGCAGCAGCGGCGCCGGGTCCTGCTCGCTCGCCGCCGTGGGCAGCGCGAGCCAGGCCCGCACGCGCGTACCGGCCGCGTCGGTGGTCTCGACCTCCGTGAGACGGCCGGGCAGCTCGGGGCTGGGCGCGGGGGCGGGCAGCGGCGCCGCGGCGACCGGGCCCGTGGCGAGCGCGGCCGACAGGTCGATCCGCACCGGGTGCGCGGGCGCCAGGTAGGAGGCGCGCATCGCGTAGGCCGTCCGCCCGTCCGGGCTCACCGAGACATCGCTGAACGCGGCGTCGTCGCTGGTCAGCTGCGTCACGCCGTCGTCGGCCAGGCTCACGTGGAAGATCGGGGCCCGACCGGCGTCATCGGCCACGACGAGCAGGCCCGAGCTGTCCGGCAGCCAGGTGAGCGAGGCCGGCCAGCGGTCCCAGCCGACCGCGAGCCGACGCACGTCCCCACCCGCGAGCGCCACGAGGCCGATCGTCTGGTCGGGTGCGCGGTGCGGACTGCTCTGGTCCTCGATCACGAAGGCCACCCACTGCCCGTCGGGCGAGACGGCCTGGGCCCACACATCGGCCTCGGGCAGGTCGACCAGCGGTCGACGGGCGCCGGTCGCCACGTCGATGGCCATCAGGGTCGCGCGGGTGTCCCCTGCCGCGCCGGGGATCTCCCAGCCGGCCACGACGGTCCGGCCGTCGGGGGACAGGACCACGTCACCTTCACCGAGCGCGTGACCGGAACCCGGGGTCAGGTCGCGGAGGGTGAGCATCGGCTCGGCGGACCCGGCCGGGGCCGTCGTGGTCGCGTCCGCCGCGACGAACGCGTGCGTGTCACCGGGGCCCAGGTCGTGGTCCCAGTAGCGGACCGGGTACCCGGTGTGCAGGATCGCGGCGACCTTGAGGTCCTTGCGCTCCTTGCGGAGCTTCTCGTCATCGGCCTCGTCCCGGGCACCGGGCAGCACCTGGGAGGTCAGCAGCACGGTGCCCGCCTCCCGGGCCACGCGCAGGCCGCCCACCCCGGCCGTGCGGGAGGCGATCGTCCTGGCCTCACCGCCGCCCCGCGGCAGCAGGTGCAGGGCGGGCTGGGGATCGTCGTCATCGGACTCGGCCGGGCGGACGGCCGTGAACAGCAGGTCGCCGCCAGGGGTGAACGCCGCCTCGCCCTCACCCTTGGCGCCGCGGGTCAGCCGACGGGCCGGCTGGACTCCCGCCGGGTCGACCTCCCACCACGCGGTGCGGTAGGCCGTCTTCTTGGTGTCGAGCGCCTGGACGCTCACCACCAGCCGACTGCCGTCCGGAGACAGGACGAGGTGCCCGGCACGGGGCAGGGCGATGTACTGCTCGAGATCGTGGAAGGGAGTGCTCACAGCTCGATCCTGGCACGAGCCGCCCACGCCCGCCCCTACCAGCTCCTCAGCGCGGATCGTCCCGGGCCGACAACCGCTCCAGCATCGCGTTGTACTCGTCCAGCTCGGGGTCCCCCGCGCGATCGACCCGGCGGTCCCGCCGTCGGGCCACACGCTCGTCGTCCCGGGACCAGGCGAACGCCACCCCGATGGCCAGCGCGAGCGTCGGGAACTCGCCGATCCCCCACGCCACCGACCCGCCCAGATGCTGGTCGACGAGCGCCGACGGGCCCCACGGCCGGCCCATCAGGCCGAACCAGTCGGCCACCAGCAGCGCCGTGCTGGACTGCAGGGTGACCCCGAAGAACGCGTGGAACCCCATCGTCGCGAACAGCAGCACGAGCCGCAGCGGGTAGGACGGCCGGGTCGGTCCCGGGTCGATCCCCACCAAGGCGTTGGCGAACAGGTACCCGGCGAGCGAGAAGTGCACCACCATCACCAGGTGGCCCACCGGATCGGCCAGCGCCCAGGCGAACACGTCGGTGTAGTAGAAGACCACCATCGAGAACGCGAAGTTCGCCGCGGCGACGATCGGGTTCGCCAGGAACCGGCCCCACCGGGACCCGACCAGCACCAGCAACCACTCACGCGGGCCCCGGGAGACGTCGCCGCGCAGCCCCGCGATGCGCGACGGCAGCGCCCGCAGGGCCAGCGTCACCGGCGCCGACAGCGCCAGGAAGATCGGGATCACGGTGGCCAGCACCATGTGCTGCACCATGTGCGCGCTGAACAGCACGTGCCCGTACACGGCCGCCCCGCCGTTGGTCGCCCACCAGAAGCCCGCCATCCCGACCAGCCAGGATGCCGTCCGCACCCACGGCCAGGCATCCCCCCGGCGGTGCAGGCGATGCACCCAGCGCAGGTAGACGACGACCCCGGCGACCGCGGCCGATGCCGTCACCAGGTCCAGGCTGGTGAGCGTGAGCCAGTGCCAGGCGGTCGGCTGCGGGGGCAGCGGCGAACCCGTCACCAGGTAGGCCGGGGTCGGATCGGTGGGGGTGGTCCCCGGGTCGGGCGGTGCGGTGGAGCCCAGCGCGACGGCCACCGCCGAAACTGCGCCCATCACCGCGAGCTCGACGACCATCACGCGCCAGAACAACGAAGGCCGATCGGCGAGCAACGGCATGGTGCGACGACGATGGACCAGCCCGAGCAGCCCGAGCACCACGACGAGCCCCGCCTTGACCAGCAGCAGCACGCCCCAGCGGCTGCCCAGCCCGGACACACCGCCGAGCCGGATCCAGGCGTTGACCAGGCCGGAGACCACCACTCCGGCGGTGCACCACCCGGCCAGCACCGAGAACCGGCCCACAGCCGCAGTCAGATCTGACCCCAACCGTCCGAC
>JAHIJU010000388.1 GCA_018898235.1 Actinomycetota bacterium
CGTCGGGCACGTCGAGGCCCTCCGGATGGCGAGGGTGGGAACCTCGATCCTCGGAAGACCTGGTCCTCGATCCCGGGACGGCCACGCCAGATCCCGCAATTTCCTCAACTGCCAAGAGCGGCAAGAGCCCCGCTTCGGCCTATTTGAGGGGCCAAGTCTTCCTATTCTTCAGGTATTCGTCAGGAACACGAAGAGATGCTACGCGTTCGTAGTGGCCGAAGAAGACCTCTGTGCCAAGGCTGTATCCAGCGCCACGAGTCAGCTCCGCGAATAGCTCACTCATCCATCGGGCGTGGCTGAGCGAGTAAAATCGCCCCCACCTCTGAGTCACCTGGCGCTCATGTGTCATGAAGCTCGCCCGTGCCGGATCGGTGACTACCGAACCGTCTTCGTGAAAGTGGAGCGTAACGCTGAAGTTGCTGAGACGACCCCCGACTCGCTCTGAGTCTGCGCGGGCGCGTTCCTCTCGCTTCGTCCCGCGAAAGTGCTCGTCAAGAATTGGTTCGCAAACGTTGGCCCACCAGCGAGTAGTCGGCTCGTGAGGTGACTGACCGCCCCTCAAGGAAGCATGATTGGCATAGCGGCCGCGACTGGCGGTCGCAAAATCGTCCAGGGTAGCGAGAACGCCGATCGCAATCTGGCTTGTTGGTCGCACATACTTGAGTTTGAGTTTCCACCTTATTTCGACTCTTTCGACTTCGTCAAGGATTCCTGAAATCGAGTGGCCTCTATGGCGAAGTTCCTCATCACTTAGGGGTCGGCCTCGCGAAAGGATACTGTCGGACGTGAGGATGAGCTTCCCGAGTCGTTCGAAGCCATTGGAAAAGCCAAACTGTGCGGCCGCATATCTTCCTTGATTCGCATAGTCAGCGCGGCTGATTTCGTTTGCGCCTGAGTAAATAAGCTGCGTTGCGAGATCTGTCTCGCGGGCCAGGCCCTGCCAAATCGGACTTGCAAACGGCGCGGCGGGGAACTCCATGTATCTCTCCTACTTGAAGCTAGATTGCGGCGAGGCCCGACTCATCCCCCATCCACAGCTCCAAGTGCGGCAGACGGGAGTGGAGCCAGCGTATGCCTAGCCTCGATCATTCATCGGGCTACTGCGTGAGGTTGGGGCCCGCCTCGGTGGCCGCGTTCGCGGCTCATTCTGTCGTATGCGGTGCAACAGGCCGTCCGGCTGCCCGCGGCGGGCCGTCTGTCGGGTACTCGACCCGCCGGGTCCGGCGGATCCCGGTTCGCACCAGACTGACCCATCCGGACGCATCCGCACCGAACGTCCCGTGCGACGAAGAGCGCGCTGCGACACTCTGCGGATGGACTCGCTCCCCGTTGCAGGCTGGTACGACGACGGCGCAACCCCAGGGTCGCTGCGATGGTTCGACGGCTCTACCTGTACCGAGACCACGCGGCCGATCGCCCCGCCGGCCCCGGTACCTGCCACCTTCTCGGCACCGCCCTCGACGTTCGGCAGCCTTCCCACCGGGCGGCTCGGGCAGTCGCTCAACCTCGCCGACCATGTGTCCGAGGGCGCGCAGTACCGGCGCAACCGACTCGATGATGCGCTCACGCTGCGTCGCCGAGGCTTCACGCAGTTCGGTGGCGCCCTCGTGGTCCTTCTGGTCACGGGTGCCATCGGCATCGCGATGCACGGTGCGGACACGATCTGGTACGTCGGCGTAGCGGCAGCGGTGTTCCTCGGCATCCGGGCGTGGCGCGACTACCGGAACGCGACGTTCCGGGGTGCCCCCGAGCTCACGGCATCCGCCTGGGTGCTGGCAGGTGCCGCGCTCGTCGTGGCGATCGCGGTCCTGGTCACCGGTCCGATCGTCGCGATGACCACGCTGGCGCACCACCTGGGCACCCTCGGTCACTAGTCCCCGACGTGGGTGCCGGCGGACGCCGCTGGTCGACCCTGCGCTCCGCCATGTCGCCTGCCGCGTCGGGCCAGTACCGGAGGGCCTAGCGGCCGGCGCCGTCGGCCGAGCCGGACACCGGAGCACGGCGGCGATCGGGCGGCCGCGCTGACAGATCCCTCAGCCGAACCGGTACTCGACCCCCATCGTCGGGGCCGGGAACCGCCAGCTCGCGACCGCGCCGCCCCCGGCGACGATCCGGCAGGTCCCGCACTCGAGGCACCCCGCGTAGTCGAACGTCGCGTTCCCGGCATCGTCGACCTTGTACAGCCCCGCCGGGCAGACCCTGGCCAGCTGCTCGAGCTGGGACCGGTCGGGGTGCTCGGCCAGGACGATGTGGGCGTGCTCCTCGTCGACCGTGTACCTGTTGAGCGCGAGGTACGTCTCGACGCCGACCGTGGCAGGTGGCGGTGTGGTCACAGTGCCCTCACTCCCTTGACGATGTCCTTGGCAACGTTGAGGTAACCCGTTCGCCGCACGATCCTGCCGATCTCCTTGGCCGGCCGACGCATCGGTGTGCCGTCCACGAGGAACAGCGAACGCATCACGTCACGGGCCAGGTCCGGGTAGCCGGCGAAGACCCGCGGTGTGGACTCCATGAAGTGCGGGAACCGACGCAGCGTGCGCAGGTCCCGCAGCACGAAGCTGTCCTCGAGCGCGGCGCGGTAGCCGGCCAGGCCCGCGGCGGACGTGTCACCCGCCGCCAGCGCGAGCGCGGCGCTGCGTCCGGCCTGCTGCCCGGCCGCCAGTGCGAGGTCCATGCCACGCACGGTGTAGCCGGCGTTGACGCACATGAGCGCCGACTCCCCCGCGAGCAGCACCCCGTCGCCGACCAGCGGCGGCATCGCGTCGTAGCCGCCCTCGGCGACGAGGTGACCCGAGTGCTCGACGACCTGGCCGCCGCGCAGGATCGGCGCGACCGACGGGTGGTGCGTGAAGTCCTCGAGCATCCGATGGATCGGGGTGTCGGACTCCATGACGTCCGAGACGGTCGCGACGATGCCGACGGAGATCGTGTCGCGGTTGGTGTAGAGGAACCCGCCGCCGATGCTGCCGTGGGTGGCGTCGCCCACGAACAGCCACGCCATGCCGTCACCGTCGGCGCACATCGCACGGTCCGAGATGACGCTCTCCGGCAGGGCGACCACCTGCTTGACCCCCACGGCCACCTGGTCCGGCCGCGGGCGCGCCGCGCCGACGGCCTGCTGCGCGAGCAGTGAGTTGACGCCGTCGCACAGCACCACCACCTCGGCGGTGATGTCGTCCTCACCGGCCCGCACGCCGGTGACCCGGTCACCGTCCTTGAGCAGTGCCTCGACCGCGATGCCGGTGATGTACTCGGCGCCCGCGGCCTCGGCCTGCTCGGCGAGCCACGGGTCGAACCGCGCGCGCAGCACGGACCACGACTCGTGGCGGCCGTCGCGCATCGCCTCATCGGTGACGTCGAGCGTGGTCGCCGAGTCCGTCGAGAGCATCGACACGCGCTCCCGCACGATCCTGCGCTCGAGCGGCGCGGACCCCGCGACGTCCGGCAGCAGCGCTTTCAGCGCGTGGGTGTACAACCGCCCACCGGACACGTTCTTCGCCCCGGCGAACGTGCCCCGCTCGATGACGAGCACACTCTTGCCCGCCCTCGCCAGCTCGATGGCCGCCGCAGGTCCGGCGCAGCCCGAGCCGACGACGATCGCGTCGAAGTCAGCCACGACGCCTCCCTTCTGTCCGCAGGTCAGCGACCTGCACTCCGGTCTCCGGTCGGTTCGCGTGCAGCGAGCTCGTCTCATCCAGCGTCATCCCGCGGGTCTCCGGGGCCATGACGACCGACAGCGCGAGGCAGACGAGCAGCAGCCCGGCGCCGACGAGCATGGTCGGGCCGATCCCGTACGCGTTCAGGAACAGCGGTAGCCCATAGGTCGAGACCACGACGCCGATCCGGCTGATCGCGATCGCGACCCCGACGGCCGTCGCGCGCACCTCGGTGGGGAACATCTCGTTCGGGTAGAGCCACTGGAGGATCCCCGGGCCGCCGGAGAAGAACGC
>JAHIJU010000040.1 GCA_018898235.1 Actinomycetota bacterium
ACCAGAACCGCAGCACGTCCTCGAAGTAGGCCCGGACGTCGCCGTCGCGCCAGTTGAAGTCCGGCTGACTGGCGTCGAACGAGTGCAGGTACCACTGGCCGCCGGTGCCGTCCGGTTCGCTCACCCGGGTCCAGGCCGGTCCGCCGAACACGCTTCCCCAGTTGTTGGGCGGCAGCTGCCCGGCCGGCCCCCGTCCGTCGCGGAACACGAACCGGTCGCGTGCAGCTGAGCCCGCGGGGGCCGCGAGCGCCTGGGCGAACCAGGGATGCTGGTCGGAGCAGTGGTTGGGGACCAGGTCGAGCAGCACCCGCAGACCGTGGGCGTGCGCCTGGGAGACGAGGTCGACCAGGTCCTGAGTGGTCCCGTACACCGGGTCGATGGCGAGGTAGTCGGCGATGTCGTATCCGTGGTCGCGTTGCGGGGACACGTAGCAGGGGTTGAGCCACAGCGCGTCGACGCCCAGGTCGACGAGGTGCCCGAGCCGGGCGTGCAGTCCGCCCAGGTCACCCACGCCGTCGCCGTTGCCGTCGACGAAGGAGCGCAGGTAGACCTGGTACACCACCGCGTCCGACCACCAGGAACCGCTCATCGCCGCCTTCATCGCCGTCTCGGTCGAGGGTTAACTGTTTAGTTGACCGAAATACTGATGGGCGGAACCCGAGCGTGTCAAGGGGGTGGTGACGATCGGTCGAGGATCGTGATCGAGCTAGGTGCGTCCTCATGGGGGGCGAGGGCACCCTCTACCCGCTGCTCGGACGGCTGCGGAAGGCAGGGTGGGTGGACACCACCTGGCAGGAGTCCCCCACCGGGCCGCCGCGCCGCTACTACCACCTCACCGCCGACGGCAAGCGTGCCCTCGCCGAGTTCATCCGGCTCTGGGGACCGTTCCGGGACGCCGTCGACACCGCACTGACCAGGGGAGAGATCTGATGGAGAGCGCAGCCGAGCGAGCCGCGACCCGCTACCTGGACGATCTGGGCCGGATGCTCACCCCCGCGTTCCCCGTGCAGCGGGCCGAGGTGCTGGCCCAGATCCGCGAGCACCTCGACGAGGCGTTCGCCGAGCTGGGCCCCGACCCCACCGAGGCCCAGGTGCGCCAGGTGATCGCCGACCTCGGCCCGGCCGAGCAGATCGCGGCCGACGTCCTGCCCTCGGCCCTGCCGACGGTCCCGCTGCTGGCCCGGGGCTGGCTGCCGTGGGGGGTCGCCGGGCTCATGGCGTTGGGGATCGCCACACCCCTCGGCGGGCTCGCGATGATCCTCGGACTCGTGCTGTTCCTCGCCTCGCCGCTGTGGGATCGCGGCTGGAAGATCGGCGGCGCCGTCGCCTACGCCCTCGTCCCCCTGGTGGTGTGGGGCGCGACGACGATCACCACCGTCGCAGACCCGTCCACCGAGACACCGTCGGTCCTGCTGCCGAGCGCGTTCCTGCTGCCCTGGCTCATCGTGCTCGTCCCCCTCGGCTGGGTGGCGGTGGCCATCGTGCTGGCCGTGCGCGCGAGCCGTCGGCCGCGCGCGACCCAGGGCTGAGCCGGCTGCGCGCGAGGTCGCACGTCGGAGCACCACCTGCGGGCATCAGACCACCGGCGCGTCAGGCCGTGGGCACGTCCGCCTCGACCTCACGCTTCCATCCCGGCTTCTCGGCCCGCCAGGCCTCGTCATCGCGACCCAGCCGCCAGTAGCCGGACACCGACGTGGCCCGCTCACGCGGAACCCGCCGGTCGAGCAGCAGGTGCCTGCGCAACGTCCGCACCGCACCGGCCTCCCCGTGCAGGAAGACCTGCGGAGTCCCGGCCGGGAACGGCAGGGACGTGACCGCGGCGACCAGGCGCTCACCACGCGCCACCCCACCGCGGTGGACCCAGGTCACCTCGGCCGAGCCGGGGTGCGCGAAGGGCAGCTCGTGCTGCGGACCGTCGACCTCCACGAGGATCCGGGCCACCGTCCCGGCCGGCAGCCGACCGGCGGCGACCGTGATCGCCGGCAGCGCGCTCTCGTCGCCGACGAGCAGGTGCCAGTCGGCCCCAGGGTCCGGGCTGTACCCGCCGCCGGGTCCGGCCACGAGCACCTCGTCACCCTCCCGCGCGGCCCGCGCCCACGGCCCGGCCAGTCCCTCGCCGTGCACCACGACGTCGATCGTCAGCTCGTGCGTCACGTCGTCGAAGGCCCGCACGGTGTAGGTGCGCCTCGCGGGCCGGGGCTCCCCCGGGCGCTCGAACACGAGCTTCACGTACTGGTCGGCGAACCCGTTCGGCTCAAAGCCATGCAGGTCAGGGCCGCCGAGGACCACCCGGACCGTCGCGGGCGTGACCCAGGACGTGCGGCGGACGACGGCCCGGCGCGGGGCCGGTCGCTCAGCTGAGTGCATGGGAGCGAATCTACGTGGCGCGGCCCGCCACCCTCGCGGGCACCGGAGCCGCGCCACCGTTCCGGTGGCCGACGCCCGGATCCCGACCTACGGTGAAAGCGTGGTTCGCCCCCGAGGGACGGACGTCCACGCGGCCGGTCGACACGACCAGGCATGGCACGCGGGACTCTCCCCCGGGGCTCGGGCAGCTGCCCGAACGGACCTCGGCCGCGGCGCAGAACGCCGTGGGCGCGCCCGCCAGGACGCCGTGGGCGATGTCGCGGCCTGACCGACCTGGACAAGCAACGGCGCGGTGCTCAGAGCCCGCGCGAGACTCACTGGAGGTATGACCATGGGATTCCTCGGATTCCTCGTGCTCGGACTGATCGCCGGCGCCATCGCGAAGGCGATCCTGCCGGGCAAGCAGTCCGGTGGCTGGGTGGCGACGCTGGTCGTCGGCGTGATCGGAGCCCTCCTCGGAGGCTGGCTGGGCAGCGTCCTGCTGAACGCTCCGCTCGAGAACTTCTTCTCGTTGCGGACCTGGCTGCTGGCCATCGCCGGATCGGTCATCGTGCTGCTGATCTACGGCGCACTCACCGGCCGTCGCGGCACCCGGGCCTGATCCTCGTGCCTGCCGACGCGCTCCGGTGCGTCGGCAGGCACGGCCACCTCCCGGCCGCCGACACATCCGGCCGAACCCGACCCCCCACCGCGCACGGCGGATGCCGAGCGCACACGCGACCAGGGAAGGAGAGCTCCGATGGGTGACCAGCAGTTCCCGGCCCAGCAGCAGCAACCCCCGGGCCTGACCGACCAGATGACCCCCCGGCCCGACCATGGCGAGACCAGCTACCGGGGCGCCGACAAGCTCACCGGCCGACGAGCCCTGGTGACCGGCGGCGACTCCGGCATCGGCCGGGCGGTCGCGATCGCCTTCGCCCGTGAGGGGGCCGACGTCGCCATCACCTACCTCCCGCAGGAGCAGGCCGATGCCGACGAGACCGCGCGCTGGGTCCGCACGGAGGGACGCGCGTGCGTGTGCATCCCGGTGGACCTGACGGACGAGGCGGCGGCCCGTCGGTCCGTGCGGACGGCGGTCGACGAGCTCGGGGGCCTCGACGTGGTGGTGAACAACGCGGGGTTCCAGTGGGCGCGCCGCGAGTCGTTCGCCGACGTCACGAGCGAGCAGGTCGAACGCACCGTCCGGACCAACCTGTACGCGCTGTTCTGGGTCACCCAGGAGGCGTTGCAGCACCTGGGCCCGGGCGCCGCGATCATCAACACCACCTCGATCCAGGCGTACCAGCCGTCGACCGCGCTCATCGACTACGCATCGACCAAGGCGGCCATCAACAACGTGACCGTGAACCTGGCCGCCGAGCTCGGTCCTCGCGGGATCAGGGTCAACGCAGTAGCACCTGGCCCGATCTGGACCCCCCTGCAACCCGCCACCCAGGAGCCCGAGAAGGTCGCGGCCTTCGGGTCCGACACGCCGCTGGGCCGTGCCGGTCAGCCGGCCGAGGTCGCACCCGCGTTCGTCTTCCTCGCCTCACCGGTCACCGGGTCGTACGTGTCGGGCACCGTCGTCGGGGTCACCGGCGGCCGACCGGTGTTCTGAGCCGGATCGCCGCAGAGCCGTGCCGGGTGCAGCAGGCGACGAACCGGTGGCGGGCCCGACCGCAGGCACCCCGGACGGGCGCCACGAGTCCGCCGACCAGCGCGCCGACCGCAACTGGACCGACCTGCTGCAGGAGCTGCGGGTGACCCAGACCGGGACGCAGATCATCGGCGGGTTCCTGCTCACCCTGCCGTTCCAGCAGCGGTTCACCGAGCTCAGCGCGACTCAGGTCGCGATCTACCTCGGCCTCGTGGCACTCACCGCCGTCGCGACCGCGCTGGGTCTGGCCGTCGTCGCCCTGCACCGCGCCCACTTCCGCCATCACGAGAAGCCCCGTCTGGTCGAGGTGGCCGACCGCCTGCTCGCCCTCGCCGTCGTGTCCGTGGCGGCCCTGTCGACGGGGGTCGTCGTGCTCGTGTTCGACGTGGTCGTCGGACGCGTCCAGGGGCTCGTCGCCGGGGCGCTCACCGCAGCCATCGTCTCGGCCCTGCTCGCGCTGGTACCGATGGCGGTCGGCGCTCCACGGATCGCCGGTGGTCGCCGCCGATGAGCCCGGCGACGCGAGATGCACCGGCGCGCGTGGCGCCTCAGCCGCGCAGCAGGTCGCGCAGCGTGCGGGCGTTGCGCACCGCGTTGCCGGCGCCGTCGTTGTTGACGTAGCAGAGCACGTCACGGCCGTCAGCGGCCCACTCGCGGGCGCGGTCCGCCCACCACGCCAGGTCGACGTCGCTGTACGAACCGCCGTCCAGGTGGTGGTGGTCCGGCCCGTGCAGCCGGCGCGCGTGGGTCAGGCCGCGCGGGGCCTTCACCGACATGACGAAACCGGGCGGCAACCGTTCGCGCCACCGTGCGAACCGGACCGGCGGGGCCAGCGGTAGAAGCTCGCGTTGAGCTCGACGGTGTCGAGCTCCTCGACGTAGCGCGCCAGACGCTCACCCGCGGGCAGACCGTGCCGGTAGAGCACACCGTCCCAGTGGTCGTAGCTCCAGCCGGAGGTGCCGACCGTGATCGTCACGGGCGCACCCGGCCGCGCGACAGCAGTGACCGGCGGGACGCGGAGCCGGTCAGTGGTGCCGGAGGGCGTCGATGAGCTCGCCCTTGCGCATCCGGGACCGCCCCTCGACACCGATCTCACCGGCCCGACGCCGCAGCTGCGCGACGGTCCAGTCGTCGTAGTCACCCGCCTGGCCGCCGCGGCGTCCGACCTCGCTGCGACTGCTCCTCGCGGCGGCGTTGGCGATACGGGCCGACTTCTCCTTGGAGTTCCCCTCCTCCCGCAGGGCCTCGTACATCTCCTTGTCCTTGACGGACGGGCCGGGGTCTTGGCGTGGCATGGGTGCCTCCTTCGCGATCACCTCCCAGGTTGCCTCGCGGTCGGCGCCCACGCGACCGGGCCGCGACAGAGCTCGTGCACGGCGGGCCTCGACGGCACCGGCCGGGCACGATGGTCGGATGACCCCGCTGGTGACGTCTGTTCGCGATGCGCAGGACGCACCGACCCGTGGCGACGCCGCTGTGGCCGCCGCGTCATGGCTGGTCGCGCTGGCGGTGCTGAGCTCACTCGACGCAGTCGCGGGACTGGACCCCGGGGTCGCCGTCCACCTGCCCCGCCCGGGCGGAGCGGGCTGGTGGCTCGGGCTCGCGGTGGTCACCGCACAGGCCGTAGCCCTGCTGTGGCGCCGACGGCACCCGGGGACGGTCCTCGTGCTGGTCGCGGCCGGTGTCCCGGTCGGGGCGGCCGTCGGGCTGGGCGACGGGCTGGGCATCACCTCGGTGGCGCTGCTGGTCGCCGCCTTCACGGTCGCGGTCACGGGGCGGCTGCGTCGCGACGCGGGCGGCCTTGCGGCGGCCGTCGTGCTGGTCGGCGCCGGGACGCTGCTGGGTCGCCCGGGCGACGGACCCGTCACCGCCCTCACCCTCGGCGGGGCCCTGCTGCAGGCGGTGGCCACCGTGGCGCTCGCGCTCCCGGTCGGCAGCGTCGTCCGCGCGCGACGGGAGGCAGCTCAGGCCCACAGGCGCGAGGTCGAGGCGCTGGCTCGTGAGCAGGGCGCCCGCATCGAGGCGGCGCTCGCCCGCGAGCGCGCGGCCATGGCGCGCGAGCTGCACGACATCGCGGCGCACCACCTGTCGGGGATCGCGATGATGACCGGTGCCATCGTCGGGCAGATCGATGCCGACCCCGAGGCCGCCAAGGCCAGCGTCCGGCGGGTGCGGAGCGAGACCACCGCGATGCTCGGCGAGCTGCGCAGCCTCGTCCACCTGCTGCGCGACGCCGGCCCGGCGCACGACCCGGACGGCGGGTCGACCGGCGTCGAGACGTTGGCCTCGGTCCCGGCGCTCGTGGAGCGCGCCCGCGCGGCGGGTCTGGACGCGACCCTGTCCGTCCTCGGTGCGAACCCGCCGCCTGGACCGGGCGCCGACGCCGGCCCGCTCGCGCAGCTCGCGGCGTTCCGCACCGTCCAGGAGTCGCTCGCGAACGCCGTCCGGCATGCGCCCGGCGCACACTGCGAGGTCGTGCTCGACGCACGCGACCGGACGACGCTGCTGGTCAGCGTCCGAAACGGACCGCCGCCCGCGGGCCGGGCACCCGACCGTGACGCGGGCGCCCCCGACCCGGGCCGCGGCGGCCTGGGCCTGGTCGGCATGCGCGAGCGCGCGGATCTCACCGGCGCGCGGCTCGAGGTGGGCCCGCAGCCCGACGGTGGCTGGCTCGTCACGCTCGCCGTCCCGCGCCACCCCGACGCCTCCCCCGCGGCGCCCGACCTGGACCCCGACCCCCCGACCCCCACCCCCGGAGCCCCCGCATGATCCGCGTCGTGATCGCCGACGACCAGCCGCTCGTCCGCACAGGCCTGGCCACCCTGCTGGGCCTCGAGCCCGACATCGAGGTGGTCGCCGAGGTCGCCGACGGTGCCGCCGCGGTCGAGGCCGCGCGCGCCATGCGTCCCGACGTCGTCTGCATGGACGTCCGCATGCCCGGCCTCTATGGCATCGCCGCCACGCGCGAGCTCACCGGCCCGGACGTCGCGGACCCGATCCCCGTGCTCATCCTCACGACGTTCGACGTGGACGAGTACCTGTTCGGTGCGCTCGAGGCCGGCGCGGCGGGCTTCCTCCTCAAGGACGCCGAACCCGCGGTGGTGGTCGACGCGGTGCGCTCGGTCGCGGCCGGCAACGGGACGCTCGCGGACAGCCTCACCAAGCGCGTCGTGCAGGAGCTCCTCACCCGTCGTCGCACCCAGCCGGTCACCGCGGCCCGCGCGCACGAGCTGCTCACCGCACGTGAGCTCGAGATCCTCCTGCACCTCGCGCAGGGCATGTCCAACGAGGAGATCGCGCGGTCCCTGGTCGTCGAGGTCTCGACCGTGAAGTCGCACCTGGCGCGCATGCTGCCCAAGCTCGGCGTCCGCTCGCGTCTGCAGGCCGTGGTCTGGGCGTACCAGAACCGGGTGGTCGACGTCGCCTGACCAGGCCAGTCACCCACCGGTGTCGTCCTCCCGGACGACGCCCTGCGTCGAAGGATGCAACTCGCCGAGACCCGTCGAAGGCGGCTCGAACCGCGCACCGCACCGCTCCTAGCGTCGAGAACGACCCAAGAACCCGATGCGCAGGAGCCCCTCATGGTCAGCGCCACGTCCACGACCGAGGCCACGGCGACAGCCGTGCGCCTCGTCGACGTCCACAAGACCTACACCGGGCGCGAGCCCGTGCACGCATTGCGCGGGGTGTCCCTCGAGCTGCGCGCCGGCTCGGTCACCGCCGTGGTCGGCCAGTCCGGGTCGGGCAAGTCCACGCTGCTCAACTGCGCGGCCGGGCTCGACACCCCCAGCCAGGGCTCGGTGATCGTCTCCGGCCACGACCTCACGTCCCTGCGGCCCGATGACCTCACCAGGTTCCGTCGCGAGCACATCGGGTTCGTCTTCCAGGCGTACAACCTGATCGGCCACCTCACCGCGCGCGAGAACCTGCGCCTGCCGCTGCTGCTGTCCGGCCGCGCGCCCGACCTGGTGTGGGAGGCGTCCCTGCTCGACCAGCTGGGGGTCGGTGCGCTGGCCGACCGGCTGCCCGGGGAGCTGTCCGGCGGCCAGGCCCAGCGGTTCGCCATCGCACGGGCGCTGATCACCCGACCGGCCGTGGTGTTCGCGGACGAGCCGACCGGTGCACTCGACTCGCGGACCGGCGCGGGCGTGCTCGCGGCGCTGCGCGAGACCGCGAGCGCACTGGGTCAGACCGTCGTCATCGTCACGCACGACGCGACGGTCGCGGCGGCGGCCGACCGCGTCCTCGTCCTCGCCGACGGCCTCAAGGTCGACGAGATCGACGCGCCCACGCCCGAGCAGGTCACCGCCCGACTGCTGGCCCGGCGATGAGCGCCATGGGGAGCCTGGCGATCTCGGGCGTCCGTGCGCATCGCAGCGCCTACGCCGGGGCGGGCCTCGTGCTCGCCGTCGCCGCGGCCGTGGTCGCGGTCACCGGCGTCCTGCTCGTCGCCGGGGCCCAGGCCCAGGCCACCGGCGACGTCCTGTCGGGCGGCCTGCTGATCGCGGTCGCGTCGTCCTTCTCGGGGACCGCGCTGCTGGTCGTCGTCATGGTCGTCGCGTCCACGGTGAGCCTCGCACTGCGCGGGCGACGGCGGGAGTTCGCGCTGCTGCGGGCCGTGGGCACCACGCCGCAGCAGGTGCGGCGGCTCGTCACGCTCGAGGTCGCGATGGTCGCGTTGGTCGCGGCGCCGCCGGGCGCGGTGGCGGGGATGGTCGGGACCCGGTTGCTGGACCCGCTGCTGGTGCGGGCCGGGATCGCCGAGCCCGGGTTCCGCTCGCCGCTGTCCGCCGTCGCGGTGGCGGGCGCGGTGGCCCTGGTGCTCGTCACGGCCGTGCCGGTGGGCCGGCTCGCGGCGCGCGAGGCCGCCCGCATCTCGCCGACGGATGCCCTGCGGGCGAGCGCCGTCGAGCCGCGGGCGCTGGGCAGCGGGCGGCGCATCAGCGCGCAGGTGCTCGCGGCGCTCGGGCTGATGAGCGCGTTCACGCCGCTCGTCGTGCCCGGGACGCTCGGCAGCGCCTCGGCCGCGATCTCGGCGTTCCTGCTGGTCGGGGCCGGCGCGCTGGCGGGGCCGGCCGTGGTGGGCTGGGTGTTCGACCGCATCGGACGGCTCTCGGCCGGGCCGGCCACCACGCTGGCGGTGCGCAACCTCCGCGGGTTCTCGCGGCGACTCACGACCGTCGTGGTGCCGCTCGCCCTCGTGGTCGCGAACGCGACCATCCAGACCAGCGTGGACCACACCGTGCGGACGGCCGCCGGTGACCAGCTCCGCGCCGCGATCGGGGCGGACCTCGTCGTGACCGCGCCGGGCGGTCCGGCCGATGGGTCCTCCGACGGCAGCCCCGGCCGGGGCCTGAGCCCCGACGTCGTCGCCGCGGCGGCCGGGCTGCCCGGCGTCGCCTCGGTCGCTCCCCTGGCCACCGTCCCGGCGCAGGTGCGCACCGACAACGACCCCGACCAACCGTTCGGCGACGCGCTCGCGTGGGAGGGCGTCGGGCTGCGCGTGGTCCCGGACGGCGGTGGCGCCGGTCTCCTCGACCCTGGCGTCACGACGGGCTCCCTCGCCGGGCTCGCCGAGCCGGGCGCGATCGCGATCAGCACCGACGCGGCCTTCGAGATCGGCCGCGGTCTGGGCGACACCGTCGCGCTGCGCCTGGGCGCCGACCCGGTCGAGGCCACGGTCGTCGCGGTCTACTCCCGCGGGCTCGGCGTCGGCGACTACCTCACCGGCCCGGCCACACCCGCCGCGCACGGCATCCCCGCCGCGTCCGACTCCCTGCTCGTCGGTCTCGACCCCGGAGCCTCCGCCGACGACGTCAGCGCCGGGCTCACGGACCTCGGCCTCCCGGTCACCGGCGTCGACGCCTACGTCACGCGTGCGACGAGCGCAGCCGGCGGCGAGCAGGCGCTGTCGAACGCGCTGCTGCTCCTGCTGCTCGCCGTCGTGGCGATCGGCGCGGCCAGCACACTGGCGCTCACCACGGCCTCCCGTCGCGACGAGTTCACGCTCCTGCACCGCACGGGCACCACGCGCCGTCAGCTCCTCGCGATGACCGGCGTCGAGTCGCTCATCACCGGCCTCACCGCCTGGGCACTGGGCACGCTCGCCGTGGTCCCCGCCGTCATCGGCGTGAGCGCCGGCCTGCTGCCGGGCCGCGTCCCGATCGTCGACCTCACCACCTACGCGGCGGTCAGCGCCGGCGTCCTCGTCCTGGCGGCGGTGTCCACGGCCCTGGCCGCGACGCGTGCAACGCGCGACGTGGCCGACTGACCAGCCTTCCCCGGCAGGACGGGCAGGACGGTCAGGCGATCTTGCGGCGATAGGTGGCCATCGCGACGACGTAGGCGACCACCAGGATGCCCACGCACCAGGCGAGCGCGGTCCACAGCTCGGTGCCGACGGGCTGCTGGGTGAGCAGGTTGCGGATCGCGTCGACGATCGAG
>JAHIJU010000389.1 GCA_018898235.1 Actinomycetota bacterium
CGACCGCCTGGTGATCGGCGGAGGCATGGCCTACACCTTCCTGGTCGCCAAGGGGAACACCGTCGGCACCTCGCTGCTCGAGGCCGACCAGGTCGAGATCGTCAAGGGCTACCTGGAGCAGGCCGCCGCCAAGGGCGTCGAGATCGTGCTGCCGGTCGACACGGTCGTGGCGCCGGTGTTCGCGGCCGACGCCGTGGCGACCGTCGTGCCGTCCGACCAGATCCCGGACGACCAGATGGGCCTGGACATCGGCCCGAAGACGCGGGAGCTGTTCGCGTCCAAGATCGTCGACGCCAAGACCGTGGTCTGGAACGGCCCCGCGGGCGTGTTCGAGTTCGAGGCGTTCTCGGCGGGCACCCGGGCCGTGGCCCAGGCGCTGGTCGACGCCGGCAAGAACGGCGGCTTCTCCATCGTCGGCGGCGGTGACTCGGCCGCTGCCGTGCGCATCCTCGGCTTCGACGAGGCCGATTTCGGTCACATCTCCACGGGCGGCGGCGCCTCCCTGGAGTTCCTCGAGGGCAAGTCCCTCCCCGGCATCGCAGTCCTGGAAGGCTGAGCAATGGCCACGCGCACCCCGCTGATGGCGGGCAACTGGAAGATGAACCTCGACCACCAGCAGGCGATCGCCACGGTGCAGAAGCTGGCCTGGGCGCTCAAGGACGGCAAGCACGACTACACGGCCGTCGAGGTGGCCGTGCTGGTGCCGTTCACCGATCTGCGGTCGGTGCAGACGCTGGTCGACGCCGACAAGCTGGACCTGAAGTACGGAGCCCAGGACGTGTCGGCGCACGAGTCCGGTGCGTACACCGGTGAGATCTCGCCGGTGTTCCTGGCCAAGCTCGGGGTCACCTACGTCGCCATCGGGCACTCCGAGCGTCGGCAGTACCACGGCGAGGACGAAGCCGTCACCAATGCCAAGGTCAAGTCCGCGCTCGGCGCGGGGCTGGTCCCGATCCTGTGCGTCGGCGAGGAGCTGTCGGTCCGCGAGGAGGGCCGTCAGGTCCCGCACACCCTCGCCCAGCTCGACGGCGGCCTGGAGGGCCTCACCGCCGCGCAGGTCGCCGGCCTCGTGATCGCCTACGAGCCGGTCTGGGCGATCGGGACGGGCAAGACCGCCACGCCGGAGGACGCCCAGGAGCTGGCCGAGGCCATCCGGGTGCGGATCGGTGAGCTGTACGACGCGGCGACGGCTCAGGCCGTCCGGGTCCTCTACGGCGGTTCGGTGAAGTCGTCGAACGTGGCCGCCCTCATGACCAAGCCCGACGTCGACGGTGCCCTCGTGGGCGGCGCGAGCCTCGACCCCGAGGAGTTCGCCAAGATCGCGCGCTACCAGGCGCACACGCTGTAGCTCAGGTCCCGGGACCGTGGCCTGCGCGCCCCGGTCCCGGCCCTGGCACAGGCGCGCGTCGATTACCCTTGGGGAGCGGCACAGCCGCCCGCGTCCGTCGTCCCGAGAAGGTCAGGCCCGTAGTGACCGCGTTGAAGATCGTGCTGCAGGTTCTGCTGGTGATCACCAGCCTCCTGCTCATCCCGCTCGTCCTCCTGCACAAGGGCCGCGGCGGCGGCCTGTCCGACATGTTCGGGGGCGGTATCAGCTCCAGCGCGGGCAGCTCCGGCGTCGCCGAGCGCAACCTCAACCGGATCACCATCGGTGTCGCCCTGGCGTGGGCCGCCGTCATCGTCGCGCTCGGCCTGCTCGAGCGCGGCTGAGGGGGAGCGTCATGGCTGGCGGCAGTGCAATTCGTGGGTCCCGGGTCGGTGCGGGCCCGATGGGTGAGGCCGAGCGCGGCGAGTCGGCTCCGCGGGTCTGGATCTCCTACTGGTGCGCCAACGGTCACGAGACGCGGCCGAGCTTCGCCGAGGAAGCCGTCCCCGAGGCCCCGGCGCTCTGGGACTGCCCCCGGTGCGGGTACCCGGCGGGCCAGGACGAGGCGAACCCGCCCTCGCCGATCCGCAACGAGCCGTACAAGACGCACCTGGCCTACGTGAAGGAGCGGCGCTCCGATGAGGACGGCGCCGCGATCCTGGACGAGGCCCTGGCAGCGCTCCGGGCGCGGCGCGGCAGGCGCTGAGGTCAGTCCTCGGTCGCGGCGCGTGCCGCGGCGGCGGTATCGAGCAACCACACGGTGCTGCTTCGCCCGGTAGCGCCTGCAGCGGGCACCCGTGCCGGGTCGGCGCCATCACGCAGCGCAGCGGCGACGGCCTGCGCCTTCTCCGCTCCCGCGGCCACCAGCCACACCTGCTCGGCCGAACGGATCGCCGGGAACGTGAACGAGACGCGCAGCGGCGGGGGCTTCGGTGACCCGTGCACCGCGACCACCAGGGCGTCGTCGGTCACCGGCCCGGGGAGCCCGGGGAACAGGGATGCGACATGGGCGTCGGGTCCGACACCCAGCATGAGCACGTCGAACCGGGGGAGTGCCGCACCCGGCGCGGCCCAGCCGGCCAGCTCGTCGCGGTAGGCGCGGGCGGACGCCTCGACATCGGGGACGTCCGCGCCGGGGCCCGGGACGGGATGGACGTTGGTGGCGGGCAGACGTGCCCCCAGGGGGTCGATGAGCGCCGCCCGGGCGCCCGTCTCGTTCCGTTCCGGGTCGCCGTCGGGCAGGAATCGCTCATCGCCCCACCACAGGTGAACGGCCGAGAAGTCCACGAGCTCGGCCAGCGGGTCGAGGGCCGCGGCCGCGAGGGTCGCCGTGCCTGCTCCACCGCCCGTGAGCACGATGTGCACGGGCGCGTGCTGTGACTGTGCGTCGATCAGGGCGAGCAGCAGCCGACTGGCCGTCGACCTGGCGAGGGACTCGGCATCGGGCAGGACGACGACCTTGCGGCTCACTGGTCTCCCAACCGGGCCAGGCCCTTGGTGAGGACCTCGCCGTAGACCTCGTCCGCATCGAGCCGGCGAAGCTCCTCGACCAGGCACTCGCGCAGCTGGCGGATCGGCAGGGCGATCCGGTGCTCGGGCTGGTCGGGCTGGCGCAGTGCGGCCGTCTTGCCATCGGGACGGTCGAGCACGATCGGCCCCGACGACCGGTTGAGTCGGACCTGGGTGATGGCGGGCGCCCCGGGGATGCGCTCCACCGTCACCGGGCAGCGCAGGGCCTGGGCCAGCCAGGCCGCCATGAGGTCGAGCGACGGGTGGTTCGACTCACCGGAGACGACGGCCGAGTGCACGGCCTCGTAGGGCGGCTGGTCGAGCGTGGCGGCGATCAGCCCGCGCCAGAGGGTGGCCCGGGTCCAGGCGAGGTCGGTGTCGCCCTCGGCGTAGACCTTGGCGAGCTGGCGCAGTGTGCGCCCCGGGGAGGTGCACTGGGTGGAGTCGGTGATGCGTCGCTGCGACATGCGCCCGAGCGGGTGCTCCGACGGGTCGCTGGGGAGCTCGTACGGCCACCACACGACGATCGGCGCGTCGGGCAGGAGCAGGGGCATGACGAGGGTGTCGAGATCCTGCTCGGTCGGCCCGGCGGGTGAGAGCACGACGACCTCGGACGCACCGGCATCGCCGCCGAGCCGGATCTGGGCGTCCAGCCGGCTGGTGTCGGCGGCCTCGTGGGCGGACAGCACGATGATCCGGCACGGGTGCTCGTGGCTGGCCGCGTTGGCGGCCTCGATGGCCTCCTCCGGGTCACGGCCGGCGACGTCGACGATGAGCGTCAGCACCCGTCCGAGGGCCACGGCACCGCCCTCGTCACGTTCGGTCACGAGGCGACGGTTGATGTCGCGGGTGGTCGTGTCCGGCAGGTCGATGATCACGGTCGCCTCCAGCTTCGTCCGTCACGAGCCATCATGGCGTCGGCCGACGCCGGGCCCCAGGTGCCGGCCCGGTAGGTGTCGGGCCGTCCGTGCGAGGCCCAGTACGAGGTGATCGGGTCGAGGATCTTCCAGGCGAGCTCGACCTCCTCGTGCTGCGGGAACAGCGGCGGGTCGCCGAGCAGCACGTCGAGGATGAGCCGTTCGTACGCCTCGGGCGAGGACTCGGTGAACGCATGGCCGTAGCCGAAGTCCATCGTGACGTCGCGGACCTCCATCGCGGTGCCGGGCACCTTGGCCCCGAACCGCAGCGTCACGCCCTCGTCCGGCTGCACGCGGATGACCAGGGCGTTCTTGCCCAGCTCCTCGGCCGCGGTCGACTCGAACGGCAGATGCGGCGCCTTCTTGAAGACGACGGCGATCTCGGTGACGCGACGTCCCAACCGCTTGCCCGTGCGCAGGTAGAACGGCACCCCGGCCCAGCGCCGGGTGTCCACGTCGAGACGGATCGCGGCGAACGTCTCGGTGGTGGAGTCCTTGGAGAAGCCCTCCTCCTCCAGGTAGCCGACCACCTGCTCCCCGCCCTGCCAACCGGCCGCGTACTGGCCGCGGGCGGTGTGCCGGCCCAGGTCCCGCGGCAGCCGGACGGCCGAGAGCACCTTGGTCTTCTCGGCCCGCAGGGCGGCCGGGTCGAACGAGACCGGCTCCTCCATCGCGGTGAGCGCGAACAGCTGCAGCAGGTGGTTCTGGATCACGTCACGGGCCGCACCGATGCCGTCGTAGTAGCCGGCCCGGCCGCCGAGACCGATGTCCTCGGCCATCGTGATCTGCACGTGGTCGACGTAGTTCGAGTTCCAGATCGGCTCGAACAGCTGGTTGGCGAACCGCAGCGCCAGGAGGTTCTGGACGGTTTCTTTCCCCAGGTAGTGGTCGATCCGGAAGATGTCGTCCGGCCGGAACACCCGCGACACGATGGAGTTGAGCTCGCGGGCCGAGGCCAGGTCATGGCCGAACGGCTTCTCGATGACGACCCGGCGCCAGGTGCCCTCGCGCGGCTGGGACAGCCCGGACCGGGACAGCTGCTCGCAAACCAGCGAGAACGCCGACGGCGGCACCGAGAGGTAGAACGCGTGGTTGCCGGCGGTGCCGCGCTTGGCATCCAGCTCCTCGACGGTCGCCCGGAGCGTCTCGAACGCGGCCGGGTCGTCGAAGCTGCCCTGGACGAACCGCAGACCCTCCGACAGCTGGCGCCAGGTCGACTCACGGAAGGGGGTCCGGGCGTTCTCGCGCACGGCGTCGTGGACCACCTGCGCGAAGTCCTGCGTCTCCCAGTCGCGCCGGGCGAACCCGGTGAGCGCGAATCCCGGGGGCAGCAGGCCTCGGTTGGTGAGGTCGTAGACGGCGGGCATGAGCTTCTTGCGCGCCAGGTCGCCCGTCACTCCGAAGATCACCAGGCCCGAGGGCCCGGCGATCCTCGGCAGGCGACGGTCGCGTGGGTCACGCAGCGGGTTGTGCCCCGCCTCGACCTTGGCAGGGCTCATCGGGCGTCTCGTCGCATGGTGCTCCACCTCGTCATCGGACGGTGCTCAGGCTGGCAGGTCGCCGGTGCCGCCCGCGGTGGGCACCCCGGGTGCGGACGCGGCGTCCTGCGTCGTGCCGCGGGATGCGGCGACCGTGCGGTGGGCGGCCTCGATGACGGCCGCGGTGGTGATCCCGAACTCCTCGTACAGGGTCTCTGCCGCTGCCGACGCGCCGAAGTGCTCGAGGCTGACGGCTTCGCCGTGGGTGCCGAGGATCCTGTACCAGGGCAGGGCGATGCCGGCTTCGACGGAGACTCGGGCGGTGACCGTCGGGGGCAGGACGGAGTCGCGGTAGGTCTGGTCTTGTTCGGCGAACCACTCCAGGCAGGGCGCGGAGACCACGCGTGCTGCGATGCCCTGGCCGGCGAGGAGCTCACGCGCCTCG
>JAHIJU010000041.1 GCA_018898235.1 Actinomycetota bacterium
GTGATGAGTCACCGGCGAGCGCCAAGGCGCTGGCGACCCTGCTGCACCTGCACCGTGGGACGCCGTACGTCTACCAGGGGGAGGAGCTGGGGATGACGAACGCCCACTTCACCGCCTTCGAGCAGTACCAGGACATCGAGGTCGTCAACCACGTCGCCCGCACCCGGGCGCTCGGGCTGGCCGATGACGCGAGCCTGCTGACGGGGTTGGCCACGAGCAGCCGGGACAACGCCCGTACCCCCGTCCAGTGGGATGCGTCCCCGAACGCCGGCTTCACGTCGGGGCGGCCCTGGCTGCCGGTCAACCCGAACCACGTGACGATCAACGCCGCGGCGCAGGTCGGTGACGAGGGCTCGGTGCTGGCGCACTACCGACGCCTGATCGCCCTGCGGCACGAGGAGCCGACGGTGGCCCTGGGTGACTTCACCATGCTGCTCCCCGACGACGAGCAGGTCTACGCGTTCACGCGTTCGCTCGGGCCCGATGTGCTGGTGGTTGCGGTCAACGTCGGCGCCGAGCCCGTGGACGTCGAGCTGGGGGTTCCGGTCGACGGCGCCCAGGTGGTGCACTCGACCCACCTGGACCGCGTCGCGCCCGGTGCCGGCCCGATGCACCTGCGCGGCTGGGAGGCCGTGGTGCTCAGACCGCGGGGTTGAGCGGGAGCGGCACCTGCCGCGACGGCGGTGCCGACCGGGTCCGGTCTCAGTCCTCGGCGTCCTGGCCCGCGCCCACGGCCGCGCTCCGTTCGTCCGACCTGTCCTTGAGCGCCTGGGCGACGGCCTCCTGCACCCGCAGCGACTCCTGCTGAGCCCGCTGGCGTCGGATGCGACGGAGCGCGAACGGTGTGGCCACCCCGGCCCCCACCAGCACGATCGCGAGGGCAGAGGCCGTCCAGGGCACCGCCCAGCCGCCGGTGCTGGTCGTCACCGGGGTGAGCGTCGAGGTGGACCCCGAGGCGTCGGTCACCACCGGGGTGAGAGTCGTCGCGGCGGTCAGCCAGAACGAGGGCAGCACCCCGTGGATGGGCACGGTGACCGTCCAGCTCTCGCCCGGGAGCAGCTGTGGGGTGTCGTCGAGGGCGGCCGCCGTTGCCCGCCACCACCCGAACGGCCCGGCGACCGAGGTCACCTGCTGTGCGGACAGGAATGAGTTGCCCGTGTTGCGGATCGTGTAGGTCACCGTGGCGTCCCCCGTGGAGAACGGGTTGGCGGTGCCCGCGTAGCTCACGTGCATGTTCTCGACGGACATGCCGGGGGTCAGCGCACCGCCGACACGCAGCGCGACCTTGATCCCGAGCCGCCGGTCCACGTTGATCCCTGCCGCGGCATCGGCCTGGGTGAGCGAGGTGATGACGCCGCCGGCGTAGTCGCCGGGAGTCGCATTCGCCGGGACGTCGAAGGTGAAGGGGACCTCGACGCTGCTGTCCGGCTGGACCGTCACGGTGTCGGTGGCGGTGTGTGCCCAGGCGCCGACCCCGGTCGAGGCGGTGCCCTTGGTCACGAGGTCGAGCTTGCCGCTGTCGGCGGTGTAGCCGTCGGCTGCGTAGACCTGCAGGTCCAGGGCGGAGGTGCCGTGGTTCACGACGACGATCGAGTCGTCGACGTGCCCACCCGGGTCGACGTTGTAGCTGTAGCTCGTCCGGTCGGAGCCGTACGCGTTGGACGCGGTGCGCACCGACCATGCGACCTCGCTGTCATCGGCGGCGGCGCTGCTCGCCAGGACGGTGGTGGTGCCCGCCACGGCCAGCAGGGTCGCGACGGCCGTGCGGACCAGGCGCGCGAGGAGGTTCGGACGGGTGACGGACGCGCGCATGCGGGTGGTCCTTCGCGGGTCGGGCCGAGGTGATCGGGGCGGGACGGGTGTGGGAACGCCTGGTGGGGCGGGCGCCGGTCGGCGCCCGCCCCACCAGGTCATGAAGCCCTGATCAGCTGCTCAGGGCGGTGATGGTGAGGGTGGCCCGGTAGGTGCCTGCATCGACGCTGTCCGGGACCTTCAGGTCCAGGTCGGCGCCGAGCTTGCCGGTGCCACGGTCGTGGCCCTGGGAGGCCGAGCCGAGCACCTGCGAGGTGGACAGGCCCTGACCCCAGTCGTAGCCGGAGCCGACCGCGCCGGCCGCGGTCGCGCCGCCGCCGGCCTGGACCACCTTGGGCGACCAGCCGAGGAACGAGCCCGAGAAGGTCTTGGACCCGTCGGTGAAGTCGCCGATCGAGGCCGAGACCGACCACGGGGCGCGGCTGCGCCGGGTGTCGGACACCGCGATCGGGTTGAGCTCACCGAGGGCCTGGAAGTAGTCGATCCCGTGCTCGACGGCCGTCCCCAGGTTCACCAGGGAGTTGTGGCCGTCGATGGTCCAGCCGAACTCGCCGGGCGTGCCCTCGGGCACCGAGACCTGCAGGTCCTGACCCGTGCCGTGGTCGGGGTGCAGCGTGACGGAGTCGACGACCGAACCGACCGGCAGTGCCGGGGACGAGCCGTTGTCCGGACCGCACCACAGCACCTTGCCGCGCTCGACGGCCGCGTTCGGGGCCGCGCAGGTGCTCGACCGGATGGTCTCGACGACGAGCGTGTCGTCACGGACCTCGATCTTCGAGTAGGTCCGCACGTGCTCCTGGTTCTGGACCGAGTTGTACCAGTAGCTGCCCGGGTTGAGCGGGTCCGCCCCGTTGCCGGCACCGCTGGTGCCGGAGGCGTCGGGGGAGGTGATGTCGTAGTACTTGGAGCCCGAGGCCGAGTTCGAGGTCACGTAGAGCACGCCGCCGGGGCCGGCGAACACCTCGGAGGCACCGGGCTGCTCGGTGGTGTCGGCCTTCTCGCCGTTCTTGATCAGGTACGACCGCGAGTAGCTGTGGTCGTGGCCCTGGAGAACCAGGTCGACACCGAGGGCGGAGAACGTGGTCGGGAAGTCGACGCGGCGGACCTTGTTGTCCGAGTCCTTGGCGTGGTCGGCCGGCGAGTAGATCGCGTGGTGGTAGACGAGCACCGTGTACTTGGCGGCAGCGCCGTGGTCCTGGATCACCTGGGTGACGTAGGCGATGTGCGCCGCGTCGCCGCCACCGCCCTGGGCGGTGGAGTAGCTGTTCGAGTTCAGGTCGATGAACAGCACGTCCTTGTAGATGTACCAGTAGTCACCGCCCGAGGTGTTCGAGGACGGGTTGCCGTTGGCGTACAGCGCGCCCGAGTAGTCGGTGTTGGGCGTGAACATGTGCTGCTGGTAGGCCCGGCCGCCGACGTCGTGGTTGCCGATGGTCGCCGCCCACGGGTAGTGGCGCAGCTTGTCGGGTGCCAGGAAGGCGCTCCACTGGGTCTCGTTGCTGGCCGAGTCGACCTGGTCGCCGCCGGAGACCAGCAGCTCGGAGTTCGGGGTGGTGGACAGAGCCACGTCGAGCGTGTCCTGCCAGCCCGCCTGGTCCTTGGTCACGTCACCCGACGAACCGATCTGCGGGTCGCCGAAGAACAGGAAGTCGAAGTTCCCCTCGAACGACTGGGTGCTGAACGTGTACGTCGGCGACCAGGCCCCGTCGGTGCCCACCCGGTAGGAGTAGGCGGTGTTCTGGGCCAGGCCGGTGATGGTCGCGTGCCGGTTGTAGCCGGTGCCGGCGGCGACGTTGGCGGTGCCGGTTGCGGCGAAGGTCACGGCGTCGGTCGGATAGACGTCGCCGACGACCTGCGTCGTGGGGGCGAGCTGGACGACCTGGGCGGTGTCAGCAGAGGCGTACCAGCTGACGATGCGCTGCGACTCGCTCGCGCCGACGCCCAGGATGATCCCGGTGGCGGTCGACGGGGAGGACGGGGTGTCGGCCATGGCGGGGGCTGCGGCGAACCCGCCGACGGTGAGGGTCGCGCCGAGCGCGACGACGGCGAGCCGGACGGAGGCCCGCTGGGCACGTCCGCCGTGCGGTGTCCTGATGGAGGTCATGCGTGGTCCGTTCTCTGGGAACCGAGGAGTGGTGTGCGGAAACGGATAGAACGGTGGAACTCGGACACTGTGTCCGGGCTGGGTGAATTCGGTGCGACCGTTCGGGTCCGCCCGGGTTGCTCAGGTCCGAACAGGGACCCACGCGCGCCGGTCACGTGCCGGTGACCCGTTGGACGAACCAGATCAGCCCCATCACCGCCACGACGGCCGCGATCGTCCCGGTGGCCCACAGCCCGGCGCGCGCAGAGCGGTGCCGCAGCACGGACAGCAGCGGGAAGACGATCGCGATGATGCCCAGCTGCACCACCTCGAGGCCGATGTTGAACACCAGCAGCGACCACAGCAGCGTCCAGGACCATGGCTCGTCGATGCCCAGCGCTCCGGCGAACCCGAGCCCGTGCACGAGGCCGAAGCAGAACACGACGCCCAGCCGCACCCAACCGGCCCGATCGAGGCTGAACGGGCCGCCGGTGACCTCGAGCTCACCGGCGTGGATGCCGTGCCGTCGGATCTGCCACAGGTGCCAGCCGGCGACCACGGCGATGGACAGCGCGATCGTGGGCTCGACGAACGACGCCGAGACGTGCACCAGACCGGTGGCCGCGAGGATGAAGGTCACGGAGTGGGCCAGCGTGAACGTCGTGGCGGCCAGCACGATCTCGCGCAGCCGACGTGAACCGGCGATCACGGCGAGCAGGAACAGGATGTGGTCGAGGCCGCCGAGCAGGTGCTCGGCCCCCAGCTTGAAGAACTCCCAGAACCGCTGTGCGGTGGACTGCTCGGTGGAGAACGAGGGCTGGCCGGCGTCCAGCGCGGCGCTGCCGTGCTGCAGGTCCAGCTCGTAGGTGACGATCGTCCGGGTGCCGCGCACGTACCCGTCGGCATCGGGGAACAGGGTGCTGGTCACCTCGTGCGCGCCGCTGGCCACCGGGCACGCATAGTCCAGCACGAGGGTGGCGTAGGGCACCGTGTCGCGTTCTGCGACGGTGATGTCCCCGTCCTGGACGGGGGTGCAGCCCTGCCCGCCGGAGGTGATGGTGAAGCGTGGTGCGACGTAGGCCAGCACGGTGGCCGCATGGTTCTGCAGGGCGCTGGCCTGGGCGGACGCGTCGCCGTCGTCGAACGCGGCGGTCCCGTCCCGGAACAGCGGATCGTCCTGCTGGGCGTCGGCGGCGGACACGACGAGCAGGTCGTACTCCAGCCCGAGCTCGGCGCGCACGTGGCCCCGTTCGGGGGAGGTGACGGTGGCGTAGACGACCGAGCTGAACCCGTGCGCGTCGGCCGGGGTGGCGGCGAACCAGGCGATGAGCGCGGCGATGGTGCAGGCGAGGGCGGCGCCATGGTGGCGTCGGTGGTGCTGGGACACGGCTGTCCTTCCGTCGGCTCGCGAAATCTGCACCGGGCGGGTGAACACCGGGGGGACCGGCGGAGAACGCCTGCCGAAACCTGACTGCCCGGGTCGGCCCGTGGAGGTGCCGCGAGTGCCGCTGGGGTAGGAAGAGCGCGTGCTCCCAGCGTCCGGGCGTGCGCGCGCTGCGCGACGTCCCGCCCTCATCGCGTCGGCCGCCGGACTGTCGGTCCTCGTGGCTGTCATCGGTCTGCTCGGGGGCTGCGCGACCGGTGACGCCTGGAGCACGCCGCGGACCGCTGCCGCCGCGGTGGGTTCGGTGGGCGCAGGGTTCGTCGATCCGAGCAGCACACCGGACCCGGCCTCGACCATCGTGCCGCGCGCCGGGTCGTGGGACTCGATCAGCCCGCCGGTCGGCTACCGCGTGGTCCTGCTCTCGGCGGGCGACGCCGCGCCGACGGCCGCGTTGGTCGCGGCCGTGGACCAGTGGGCGAAGGACACCCGGGTCGACCTGCGGACCGTGGTGGCGGCCGACGACGACGACCTGGTGCCCGCGATCGTGCGCGCGATCGACCTGCACCCCGATCTGGTCATCAGCGCGGGCGACGCCCTGGTCGACCCGCTCGCCCTGGTCACGGCCAGCCATCTGGACCAGCAGTTCCTCGTGGTGGGCGCCGAGCTGGCCGAGCCGACGCTCAACGTGACGGCCGTCGACTGGGCGGGGGCCTCCTTCCGCGGCGAGGGCCTGGGCACGGCCTCGACCTACGACCCTGCCTCGTTCACCGCGGTCCGCTGCGGGGCCGCCGTGCGCGCCGGAGCCGCAGCGGTCCTCACCGGGGTCACCGGTATCGTCATCTGGGTCGACTGACCCCACCCGCCGGCGGGCCCGCCCGCCCGCCCATCCGGCCGGCCCGCCCATCCGGCCGGGCGGAACTGGTCAGCTCGGTGGGCCGACACGCCGCACGACAGCAGCCGAGTGACCGGTTCATCTGCCGCCTGTTCCCGTCCACATCGCGGACTCGTGATCCGCGATGTGAGATGCGGTGGGCGCTGCGTGACACCTCGCGGCCCTACGCGCTACTCTCGCCTGCATGGCAGAGAAGTTCCTCGTACTTATCCGGCGCGCCGGCTGACCTCCAGGTCCGCCAGCGCGCCCGCCCCTCGTCCAGCCCGGGTCCCGGGCCGAGGGGCTTTTTCGTGTCCGGGCCCGATCACGCGGCGATGACGCCGCACCCGATCCGATGCTTCCGCCAGTACCCCAGGAGTCCACGATGGTTACCGGTCCTCATCCGGCACCGCCCCGGGGCGCACCTCGCGCCGCGGGTGCACCCGTGCCCAACCCGTCCGCGCACCGCGTCGCACCCGAGAAGATGACGGGTGCGCAGGCGATCGTCCGCTCCCTCGAGGAACTCGGCGTCGAGAACATCTTCGGCCTGCCGGGCGGCATGATCCTGCCGACCTACGACCCGCTCATGGACTCCACCAAGGTCCGCCACATCCTGGTGCGGCACGAGCAGGGCGCCGGCCACGCGGCCGAGGGTTACGCGCACGCCACCGGCAAGGTCGGCGTCGCGATCGTCACCTCCGGCCCCGGTGCCACCAACCTGGTCACCCCCCTGGCCAACGCCAACATGGACTCGATCCCGATGGTCGCGATCACGGGGCAGGTGACGGCCTCGCTCATCGGTACCGATGCGTTCCAGGAGGCCGACATCGTCGGCGTCACGATGCCCGTGACCAAGCACTCGATCCTGGTGAAGGACCCCGACGAGATCCCGTCGGCGATCGCTGCGGCCTTCCACATCGCCTCGACCGGCCGACCCGGCCCGGTCGTCGTCGACATCGCCAAGAGCGCCCAGGTGGCCTCCACGATGTTCACCTGGCCGCAGGATCTCGTCCTGCCCGGCTACCACCCGGTCACCAAGCCGCACGCCAAGCAGGTGCGTGAGGCAGCCCGGCTGCTGGCGACCGCGCGGCGGCCCGTCCTGCTGGTCGGTGGCGGCGTGATCCGCTCGGGTGCCTCGGCCCAGCTGCGCGCCCTCGTGGACGCCTCGGGCGCCGCGGTCACCACCACCCTGATGGCCCGCGGCGCGCTGCCGGACAGCCACCCGCAGCACCTCGGCATGCCCGGGATGCACGGCACGGTGGCCGCCGTCGCGGCACTGCAGAAGGCCGACCTCATCGTCGCGCTGGGCAGCCGGTTCGACGACCGCGTCACTGGTCAGCTGTCGAGCTTCGCGCCGAACGCCGCCATCGTGCACGCCGACATCGACCCCGCCGAGATCGGCAAGAACAAGGCCGTCGACGTGCCGATCGTCGGCGATCTGCGCGAGGTGCTCGCCGATCTGCTGCCCGAGCTCGAGCGCGAGCACGCCCAGCACGGCAAACCGGACCTGGGGGCCTGGTGGCGTCAGCTGGACGCCTGGCGCGAGACGTTCCCGCTGGGCTACGACGAGCCGTCGGACGGGCTGCTCGCCCCGCAGTACGTCATCCAGCGGGTCGGTGAGCTGTCCGGACCCGAGGCGATCTACGTCGCCGGGGTCGGTCAGCATCAGATGTGGGCGGCTCAGTTCATCGACTACCAGCGCCCCCAGTCATGGATCAACTCGGCGGGTCTGGGCACCATGGGCTACGCGATCCCGGCCGCCATGGGTGCGAAGGTCGGCGCACCGGACCGCACGGTCTGGGCGATCGACGGTGACGGCTGCTTCCAGATGACCAACCAGGAGCTGGCCACCTGCACCATCAACGAGATCCCGATCAAGGTCGCGATCATCAACAACAGCTCGCTCGGCATGATCCGCCAGTGGCAGACGCTGTTCTACGAGTCGCGGTACTCCAACAGCGATCTGCACACCGGGCACGGCACCGTGCGGGTGCCGGACTTCGTCAAGCTGGCCGACGCCTACGGTGCGGTCGGCCTGCGCTGCGAGACCAAGGCCGATGTGGATGCCACGATCAAGCGTGCCCTGGAGATCGACGACCAGCCCGTGGTCGTGGACTTCACGGTCTCCCGCGACTCGATGGTGTGGCCGATGGTGGCCGCCGGTGTGAGCAACGACGACATCAAGTACGCCCAGGGCATCAGCCCGGCGTGGGACCGGGAGGACTGAGATGAGCCGCCACACCTTGTCCGTGCTCGTCGAGAACAAGCCGGGTGTGCTCACCCGCGTCGCGGGGCTGTTCGCCCGCCGCTCGTTCAACATCCATTCCCTGGCCGTCGGCCCGACCGAGCACGCCGAGATCTCCCGGATCACCGTGGTCGTCGACGTGGACGAGCTGCCGCTGGAGCAGGTCACCAAGCAGCTCAACAAGCTGATCAACGTGATCAAGATCGTCGAGCTGGAGGACGAGTCCTCGGTCCAGCGCGAGCTGCTGCTCGTCAAGGTGCGCGCCGACAGCGCCCAGCGCACCCACGTCCTCGAGGTGGTCCAGCTGTTCCGGGCCCACGTCGTGGATGTCGTGCCGGACGCCGTGGTCATCGAGGCCACCGGCGGCCCGGGCAAGCTCGAGGCCCTGCTCAACTCGCTGGAGCCGTTCGGCATCCGAGAGATCGTCCAGTCCGGCACCGTGGCCATCGGCCGCGGCGCCCGTTCCATCACCGACCGCGCTCTCGAGCGCGTGGGCCGCAGCGCCTAACCCAACCCGGAGGAGATCCACAGTGGCTGAGCTGTTCTACGACGACGACGCCGATCTGGCCGTCATCGCGTCCAAGAAGGTCGCCGTCATCGGTTACGGCAGCCAGGGGCACGCGCACGCGCTCAACCTGCGCGATTCCGGTGTCGACGTCCGCGTCGGCCTGCGTCCCGGCTCCGCCTCACGCGAGAAGGCCGCCAACCAGGGCCTGCGCGTGCTCGATGTGCCGGAGGCGGTGCGCGAGGCCGACGTGGTCGTGATCCTGGCACCCGACCAGAACCAGCGGCACCTGTACCGCGACGACATCGAGCCGAACCTGCAGCCGGGCGCCGCCCTGGTCTTCGGGCACGGCTTCAACATCCGGTTCGGCTACATCAAGCCGGCGGCCGACCACGACGTCATCATGGTGGCGCCCAAGGGCCCGGGGCACCTGGTGCGTCGCGAGTACGTCGCCGGTCGCGGTGTGCCGGTGATCGTCGCCGTCGAGCAGGACGCCTCGGGCGCCGCCTGGCCGCTCGTGCTGTCCTACGCCAAGGCGATCGGTGGGCTCCGCGCCGCGGGCATCAAGACCACGTTCACCGAGGAGACCGAGACCGACCTGTTCGGTGAGCAGTCGGTGCTCTGCGGCGGTGTCTCCCAGCTCATCCAGTACGGGTTCGAGACGCTCACCGAGGCCGGCTACCAGCCCGAGGTCGCGTACTTCGAGGTGCTGCACGAGCTCAAGCTGATCGTCGACCTCATCAACGAGGGCGGCATCACCAAGCAGCGCTGGTCGGTCTCCGACACGGCCGAGTACGGCGACTACGTGTCCGGCCCGCGGGTCATCACGCCCGATGTGAAGGCGAACATGAAGGAGGTCCTCACGGACATCCAGACCGGCGCCTTCGCCGAGCGCTTCATCGCCGACCAGGACGCCGGCGCCCCGGAGTTCACGGCGCTGCGTGAGAAGGGTCAGAACCACCCGATCGAGCCGGTCGGCCGCGAGCTGCGCAAGCTGTTCGCCTGGGTCAAGCCGGCCGACTCGGACTACTCGGAAGGCAGCGCCGGCCGCTGAGCCGGACGGGACCCGCCCGCTGGGCGGGTCTGCCACGCAGCCGATCGGGCCGAGTCGCTCGGTCACGCAGGCCCGGGACGGAACCCCGTCCCGGGCCTGCGTGCACCCGGGCGGCCCAGCCCCCCGACTGGCACGATGGCGCCATGAGCAACCAGGTGCAGGAACCCCGGGACCCCGTCGACGACGAGCTCGCCGCGCGGATCGTGGCCTTCTGGCGGGCCGGTCGCCAGCGGCTGGGCATGGGGGACCTGACGCCTGTCATGGGCGAGGACGCCTCGGACTCCCTGGTCCCCCCGACGTGGACCTTCGCGGACGCCGACGCCGCCGTCGAGCAGATCCTCGCGGGCCGCAAGACCGCGACCAGTGCCGTGCTGTCCGATCTGACGGAGCTCGGCTCCGAGGGGGTCCCTGCGCGGGGCGATGTGGCGATCGTGCTGGACTCGCGGGCCGAGCCGAGGGCCCTCGTGCGCGCCGAGCAGGTGCGCACCGTGCGGGTCGATGAGGTGGACGAGGCGCACGCGGGCGCCGAGCTCGCCATGGAGCCGTCGTCGGCCGCGCTGGCCGCCTGGCACGAGCACAACGACGCCGGTGCGGACGATCCGGCGGCCCAGGTGCTGCTCGAGCGGTTCACGCTGGTGCACCCGAGTCCGACCGCCTGAACCCGCCGGGCCTCGCCCCTGCTGCACCGTCGACGTCCGACTGATGAGATCTGTGTCCCGAGGCGTGGGACGGGCGCTAGGCTCCCGGACATGGGTGCGCAGCAGATCGACCTGGCAGTCATCGCCGGCGACGGCATCGGGACCGAGGTCGTGGAGCAGGGCCTGCTGGTCCTCGAGGCGGCGCTCGGCGACCGGACGCTGAGCACCACCCAGTTCGACCTCGGCGCCCGTCGGTGGCACGCGACGGGCGAGACCCTCACTGATGAGGACCTGGCCGCGATCCGCACCCACGACGCGATCCTGCTGGGCGCGGTCGGAGACCCGGGGGTGCCCTCGGGCGTGCTCGAGCGCGGGCTGCTCCTCAAGCTGCGCTTCGCCCTCGACCAGTACGTCAATCTGCGTCCGTCCAAGCTGTACCCCGGCGTGACCTCCCCGCTGGCCGAGCCCGGCGAGGTCGACTTCGTCGTCGTGCGCGAGGGCACCGAGGGGCCGTACGTCGGCAACGGCGGTGCGATCCGCGTCGGCACCCCGCACGAGGTCGCCAACGAGGTGAGTGTCAACACCGCCTTCGGCGTCGAGCGGGTCGTGCGCGATGCCTTCTCCCGTGCCGCGGCGCGCCCGCGCAAGAAGCTGACCCTCGTGCACAAGCACAACGTCCTGGTGCATGCCGGGCACCTGTGGCGCCGGACGGTCGAGGTGGTCAACGCCGAGTTCCCCGACGTGACCACCGACTACCTGCACGTGGATGCGGCGACCATCTTCATGGTCAAGGACCCGGCCCGGTTCGACGTCATCGTCACCGACAACCTGTTCGGCGACATCATCACCGACCTGGCCGCGGCGATCACGGGGGGCATCGGCCTGGCCGCGTCGGGCAACGTGAACCCGGACCGGACCGCTCCGTCGATGTTCGAACCGGTGCACGGCTCGGCGCCCGACATCGCGGGCCAGGGCAAGGCCGACCCGACAGCCACCGTGCTCTCGGTCGCCCTGCTGCTCGAGCACCTCGGCCTGCCCGACGAGGCCGCGAGGGTCGAGGCGGCGGTGGCGGCCGACCTGGCCGAACGTGGCACCCGAGTACGGTCGACGGCCGAGGTGGGCAAGGACCTGACGGCGCGCGTCGTCGGCTGATCCGCCCGCCCGTCGCCTCGCGACGAGCGTCGCTCACCTTGGCCGTCTCACCGGTACCGTCATCGTTGACTCCAGGTGAAAGGCCCCAGAACCATGAGCACCACCACGACCGCACCCACGGCCTTCGAGATCCACCGCACCGACCACCCGGTGCCCGATGCGGAACGCGCCGCCCTGCTGGCAGCACCGCGCTTCGGCACCGTCTTCACCGACCACATGGCCCGGATCACCTGGACCTCGGCCGACGGGTGGCAGAACCGGCGTGTGGAGCCGTACGGCCCGCTCCAGCTGGACCCTGCCTGCGCGGTGCTGCACTACGCGCAGGAGATCTTCGAGGGGATGAAGGCGTACCCGCACGCCGACGGCAGCATCTGGACGTTCCGGCCCGCGGCCAACGCCGCGCGGTTCGCACGGTCGGCTGCCCGGTTGGCGCTGCCGCAGCTGTCCGAGCAGGACTTCCTCGACTCGCTCGCGGCGCTGCTGGCCGTCGACCGGGCCTGGGTGCCGGTGGGGGAGGAGATGAGCCTCTACCTGCGGCCGTTCATGTACGCCTCCGAGTCCTTCCTCGGCGTGCGCGCCTCGCAGGAGGTGGAGTACCTCGTCATCGCCTCACCCGTGGGCCCGTACTTCGCCAAGGGTGTGCAGCCGGTGTCCATCTGGGTCGCGCAGGACTACCACCGCGCGGGTCCGGGGGGCACGGGGGCGGCCAAGTGCGGCGGCAACTACGCCGCGAGCCTGCTGCCGCAGACCGAGGCCTACGCCAAGGGCTGCGAGCAGGTGTGCTTCCTGGACGCGGCCACCAACACGTACCTGGAAGAGCTCGGCGGGATGAACGTCATGGTGGTGGACGCCGACGGCTCGGTGCGCACGCCGCCGACCTCGGGCGACATCCTCGAAGGGGTCACCCGCTCGTCCATCCTGCAACTGCTGACCGATGCCGGTCACGAGGTCCGCGAGGAGCCGATCGCCCTGGCCGACCTGCTCGCCCAGATCGGCTCCGGCCAGGTCGCGGAGGTGTTCGCCTGCGGCACGGCCGCGGTGATGACCCCGATCGGGCGGCTGGCGGGCGCCGACTTCGACGTCACCGTCAACGGCGGCCAGGCCGGTCCAGTCACGATGGCGATCCGCACCGAGCTCACCGACATCCAGTACGGCCGTCGCCCCGACCGCCACGGCTGGCTGCACCGCCTCGCCTGACCGCCCTGACCGCCCGTTCCCCGTCCACCCCCGTTCTGCGTGTTCTCCGAGGCTGGGCAGGTTCGCAACCTGCCCAGCCTCGGAGTCGCGCTGTGCGGAGGCGCGGACGACGGGGCCGGGGGCCGGGATGGGCTGGGCAAGGGCGGCTTGGTGTGCCACCATTCACGACGTGACCTCCACCACCTCGGCGATCATCATCGTGTAGCGCGTCGGCCGCACTCGCCCGACGCGCAGACCTCCCGCACCCCGGGGGGTCTTTTTGTTGGTCCTGCACCCCTTGCGAAGGAAGTCCAGCCGTGAGCACGACGACGTTCCAC
>JAHIJU010000390.1 GCA_018898235.1 Actinomycetota bacterium
GCGAACACGTACTTGGGCTGGAAGTGGATGTCGGCGATCACCGGGATCTGGCTCTTGCGGGCGATGGCCGGCAGCGCATCGGCGTCGTCCTGGCTGGGGACGGCCACCCGGACGATGTCGCAGCCCGCGGCGGTCAGCTCGGCGATCTGCTGCAGCGTCGCGTTGATGTCGGTGGTCGGCGTCGTGCACATCGACTGGATCGACACGGGCGCATCGCCGCCGACCTCGACCTTGCCGACGCGGATCTTGCGACTGGGGCGGCGCGGGGCCAGGACGGCGACGGGCGCGGCGGGCATGCCGAGGGAGACTGGGGTGGTCACCCGAGCATTGTCCCACCGTCGCCCGCGGCAACGCGGCCCGGGCGCCGGTGCGCCCGGCTCAGCCCAGCCGGACGGGGTTGACGATGTCCGCCCACACCAGGAGCAGCCCCATCCCGCCGAGCACCACGAACATCGCATACGACAGCGGCATGAGCCGGGCCGTGTCCGCGGGCCGGGGGCGGGTCCGACCGCGCACCCGCGCCACCTGGCGGCGCGCGCCCTCCCACAGCGCAGCGGCGATGTGACCGCCGTCCAGGGGCGGCAGCGGGATCATGTTGAACACGAACAGCGACACGTTGAGGGCCGCCAGCATCTGCAGCAGGCTGAAGATCCGCAACGAGTCGTCGATCCCGGCGCCCTGGACCGAGGCGACCTCACCCGCGATGCGACCGACGCCGACGATGCCGATGACGCTCGTGGCGTCCCGCGGCTGCCCGGTGAACGTGGAGTACGCGACCTGCCACACCCGTTCGGGCAGTGTGAGGACGATCGCGGCGGTCTGCCGCGTGGTGTCGGCCACCGCGCCGGGGACCGACCAGATCGACTGGCGCGCCATCGCGGACAGCGGTGCGATCCCGATGTAGCTCGACTGCGTGACGACGGCGGCGCCCGAGGCGTCGGTCACGGCGTTCCCGGCGGTGTCCACGGCCGTCTGGCTGCGCAGCACGGGGGTCACGGTCAGCTCGACCCGGCTGCCGTCCCGGTCCACCACCACCGGGACCGGGTCGGTCCCCGAGGCACGGATGGCGGTCACCAGCTCGGCCCAGGTGGACACCTGCTTCCCGTCCCAGGACGCGATGGTGTCGCCGTCCTGCACCCCGGCCAGGGCGGCGGGCGAGACGGCGTCGTCGCTGGTGCAGGTGGTCTGCGACGTCGCGGTCGCGGGCAGCACGCACTGCTTGACGTCGCCGACGGTGAGCGTCGGCCCCTCGACCCCGATCCCGACCAGCGCGATCGCCATCAGCACGAACGCGATGACGAGGTTCATCACCGGGCCGCCGAACATGACGACGAGCTTCTTGGGCGTGGACAGCCGGTAGAACGCCCGGCCGTCCTCACCGGGACGGATCTCCTCGGCACTGGCCTCACGCGCGTCGGCCGCGAGCCGGCCGGCCCAGCCGCGCGGTTCGGACGCCCCGACCGCATCCCCCGTCGGGTACATGCCGACCAGGCGCACGTAGCCGCCCAGCGGGATCGCCTTGAGCCCGTACTCGGTCTCCCCGCGGGTGCGCGACCACAGCGTCGGGCCGAAGCCCACCATGTACTGGCTGACCCGCACCCCGAAACGCTTGGCCGGGACCATGTGACCCACCTCGTGCAGCGCGATCGAGGCGAGCACCACCACCAGCGAGACCAGCACGCCGACCACGTACGCCATCTGTCCTCCGTCCGAGCGCGGACCTCCATTGTCACCCGTCCGGCTGGCGATCGGCTGAGCGGCGCGGTCCGGGCCGGCGGTCCCACACCCCCGGCCCGGCACCGCCCTCAGTACCGGAAGCGGCTGACGCGGTCCCGCAGCTCGTCCGACAGTGCGGCCATCTCGGACACGGACGCGCCCATCCGGCCGATCGTCTGCACGCTGGCCGACGCACCGGCCGCGATCTCGGTGATCGTGCCGGTGATCTCCCCCGAGCCGGTCGCGGCCTGCGCCACACCCCGGCTGATGTCGGCGGTGGTGGCGCTCTGCTCCTCGACCGCGCTGGCGATCGAGGTCTGGTAGTCGTTGATCGACGAGACGATGGTGCCGATCTGGCCGATCGCATTCACCGCGCCTCGCGTGTCGGCCTGGATCGCCTCGACCCGGCGGGCGATGTCACCCGTTGCCCGGGCCGTCTCGCGCGCAAGGTCCTTGACCTCCCCGGCGACCACGGCGAACCCCTTGCCCGCCTCACCCGCCCGCGCGGCCTCGATTGTCGCGTTGAGTGCGAGCAGGTTGGTCTGCTCCGCGATCGAGGTGATGACCTTGACGACATCGCCGATCTCGGCCGAGGAGGTCCCGAGCTTGGCGACCTGGAGGTTCGTGGCCGCAGCCACCTCGGTCGCCTCGGCGGCCACCTTGGCCGCCGCCGCCGCGCTCTGGGCGATCTCACCGATGGAGGCGCCCATCTGCTCGGCGCCGGCCGCCACCGCCTGGACGTTGCGGGTGACCAGCCCGGCGGCGTCCACCAGGGCCGCGGCCTGCGCACTGGTCTGGTGCGAGCCGGCGGACACCTCGTGCGAGGCGCCGGTGAGCTGCTGCGAGGAGGTCGCGACGGTGCGGGCCGACTCGGCGATGCCACCGATGGTCTCGCGCAGCGCCGCGGTCGCGTCGTCGAGGGCACGCGCGGTGCGCCCGATCTCGTCGTCACCGGTCACCTGCGAGCGCACGGTGAGGTCGCCGACCGCGAGCGCCGAGGCGACCGTGGACACCCCGTCGAGCCGGCGGCGCATCCGACTGGCGACCTGCAACCCGACCGACGCCGACAGCACCGCGCCGACGACGAGGCTGGCGACGATCAGCCAGGTCCGACTCCGGCCGAGCGCCGCGGCCCGCACGTCCGCCGCATGGGACTCCTCGACCTGCATCTGGACCAGGCTCTCGATCCCGTCGGTGACGGCCTTCCCGATCGGCGCGGTCTCGTACTGCAGGGCGACGGCCTTGCTGCTGTCCCCCGCGGCCTTGGCGGTGGCCGTCTGCGCGATCTTGTCCTGGTAGGCGGCCAGGTTCGTCAGCACGTCCTGCACGGTCGAGGACTGCTCGGCGCTGAGGCCCGGCTGGGCCCGGTACTGCTCGCCCAGGGCGCCGACCTGCGCCAGCGCCGCGTCCCGGGCGTCGGTGTAGCCGCCGATGGTCCCGGCATCGGCCTTGACCACCTCCTGGTACAGGGCCGTCACGGTGTTCTGCCGCGCGGTGACCATCTGGTACCGCATCTCACCGGCCAGCGCGGTCCCCGTCACGTCCTGGGTGTACATCCGGTGGGCCACGTCGGCCATCTGCCGGACGGCGAGGACCGACACCCCGCCGACCACGGCTGTGACCAGCAGTGCCAGGCCCACGGTGAGCAGGATCTTGGCGGTGAAGCCGAGACCCCCTCGCCGTAGCCCCCGTCGGGTCCGACGGACGGTCGTGGTGGTCTCGGTGCTGCTCGTCATTGATATGCTCCCTGCTCGTCCCGGGCCCTCGGCTCCTGGGCCCTGTCGATCTGATCGCCCGACAACCCGGCGACTAAAGCGGTTTAGTCCATCACCGCGAGGATTCACTCGGACGGCGCATCCTCGCCGCCGCCGAACCCGCCGCACGAGCGACGCCCCCTCGATCGCCGCACACTCCCCCGCGCGCCGATCAGCAAACCGTCCGACCACCGGAATCCGCGGTCCTGGCGCTACACAACCGATGAGAAGCGCACTACGGTCGTGCCGTGCCCACGCAATCCGTCGCTGTCGAACAGTCCCGCTCCGTCCGCACCGCCATCCCCGGCCCGGCCTCGCTCGCCCTCGCCGAGCGCCGACGCTCCGTGGTCAGCGCCGCGGTCGGATCCTCCGTCCCGGTCTGGGCGGCCAGGGCCGGCGGTGCGATCGTCGAGGACGTCGACGGCAACCGGCTCATCGACCTGGGCGCCGGGATCGCGGTCACCTCGGTCGGCGCCTCGCACCCGGCCGTCGTCGCCGCCGTGCAGGAGCAGGTGGCCGCGTTCACCCACACCTGCTTCATGGTGACGCCGTACGAGAGCTACGTCGCCGTCGCCGAGGCGCTGTCCCGGGTCACCCCCGGCGACCACGAGAAGCACTCGGTGCTCGTCAACTCCGGGGCGGAGGCGGTCGAGAACGCCGTCAAGATCGCCCGCCGGGCCACCGGCCGACCGGCCGTCCTCGTGCTCGACCACGCCTACCACGGCCGCACGAACCTCACGATGGCGATGACCGCCAAGGCCATGCCCTACAAGACGGGCTTCGGGCCGTTCGCGGGCGAGATCTACCGGGTTCCCGCGTCCTACCCGCTGCGCGACCCGGCAGGCATGACCGGCGAACAGGCGGCGCGGCGGCTCATCGAGACGGCCGAGCGGCAGATCGGCACCGACCAGATCGCCGCGCTGGTCGCCGAACCGATCCTCGGCGAGGGCGGGTTCCTGGTGCCCGCGCCCGGCTTCTGGCCCACGCTGCGCGAGTGGACCACCGCCCACGGCATCGTCCTGGTGGCCGACGAGGTGCAGTCCGGCTTCGCCCGCACGGGGGCGATGTTCGCGATCGAGCACGAGGGCGTGGTCCCCGACCTGATCACGACGGCCAAGGGCATCGGCGGCGGGATGCCGCTGGCGGCCGTCACCGGCCGTGCCGACCTCATGGACGTCGTGCACGGCGGCGGGCTCGGTGGCACCTTCGGCGGCAACCCGGTGGCCTGCGCCGCGGCGCTCGCCACGATCGACGTGTACGAGCGCGAGAACCTGCCTGCCGCCGCCCGCGCCATCGAGGCCACGGTGACGGCACGCCTGCGCGAGGTCGCCACGCGGGTCCCCGCGATCGCCGAGGTCCGCGGGCGCGGGGCCATGCTCGCGCTGGAGCTCGTGAAGCCGGGCACGCTCGAGCCCGACAAGGCCGCCGCCAACGCCGTCGCGGCGGCCTGCCTGGCGCAGGGCGTCCTGGTCCTCACCTGCGGCAGCTGGGGAAACGTGATCCGGCTGCTCCCGCCGCTGGTCATCGAACCGGCGCTGCTCGACGACGCGCTCGACGTGCTCACCGCAGCGCTCGAAGGACTCGCCGGATGACGTCGCCCGACCCGACCCGGGTACGTGAGCTCATCGCCACCGAGTCGGCCGCGCTGGCTGCCGCGCACCCGCAGTGCGCGCGGCTCGCCGCGCAGGGCCGGGCCCACCTGACCTACGGCGTGCCGATGTCCTGGATGGCCAAGTGGCCGGGGCCGTTCCCGCTGTCGGTCGCGCAGGCCCACGGCGCACACTTCACCTGCGCCGACGGGATCGACCACGTCGACCTCTGCCTGGGCGACACCGGCGCGATGTGCGGGCACGCCCCGGCGGCCACGGTGGCCGCGATCACCGCGCAGGTGCCGCACGGCCTCACCGCGATGCTGCCCACGCCGGACGCGGCCGCGGTCGCCCGGCTGCTCGCCGACCGGTTCGGCGTCCCACGCTGGCAGCTCACCCTCACGGCCACTGACGCCAATCGGCACGTGCTGCGCTACGCCCGGCACCTGACCGGCCGGTCGAAGGTCGTCGTCATGGACTTCTGCTACCACGGCACCGTCGACGAGGCGTTCGCGACCCTGGACGCCCAGGGCCGCACGGTGGCCCGCCGCGGGAACATCGGCGCCCCGGTCGACCCGGCGCTCACGACGATCGTCGTGCCGTTCAACGACGCCGACGCCCTGGCCGCAGCCCTGGCAACCGGTGACGTCGCGGCCGTGCTGATGGAGCCGGCGCTCACCAACATCGGCATCGTGCTGCCCGACCCGGGGTACCTCGACGAGGTCCGCCGCCTCACCCGACAGGCCGGTGCCTGGTGGGTGGTCGACGAGACCCACACGCTGTGCGCGGGCTACGGCGGGTGCACCCGGGCGTGGGGGCTGGACCCCGATGTCGTCGTGATCGGCAAGACCATCGGGGGTGGTGTGCCGATCGGCGCGTTCGGCATGACCGAGACCCTCGCCCGGGCCATCGAGGAGCGCATCGTCCTGGAGGACATCGACGTGGGCGGGGTGGGCGGCACGCTGGCGGGCAACGCGCTGTCGACCGCTGCGGCCCGGGCCACGCTCGACCAGGTGCTGACCGCCGAGGCGTTCGACCGCATGACCGCGCTGTCGAACCGCTGGGCGGACGGCGTGCAGCAGGTGCTCGACACCGTCGGGCTCGGCTGGCACGTGACGCGGCTCGGTGCGCGTGCCGAGTACGCCTTCAGTCCGCAACCGCCGCATGACGGGGCCCAGGCCGCCGCCGACGACGACTTCGAGCTGCAGCAGTACCTGCACCTGCAGGCGCTGGTGCGGGGGGTGCTCCTCACGCCGTTCCACAACATGGCCCTCATGAGCCCGGCCACCACCCAGGCCGATGTCGACGCTCACACCGCCGCGTTCGCCGCGGCCGCCCGGGCGCTGACCGCGTGAACGCCCCGCCGCTGCGGCCGACCAGGTTCCCCGAGCTGGCGAGCACCGACCGCGCCGCGCTCGACGCGCTGCTCGACCGGGTGCCGATGGCGCACATCGGCCTGGTGATGGGCGACGGCCCGTTCGTCGTCCCGACCCTGCACGCCCGTGACGGCGATCAGCTGCTGCTGCACGGGTCGACGGGTTCGCGCTGGATGCGTGCGCTGGCGGACGGGGCACCGGTCTGCGTCACCGTGAGCGAGCTGTCGGCGCTCGTCGTCGCGAGGTCGGCCTTCGAGTCGGGGGTCCGCTATGCCAGCGCCGCGATCTTCGGTCGGGCGAGCGTGCTCAGCGGTGCGGCTCAGCTGGCCGGGCTCGAGCTGCTCACCGACCGGCTGCTGCCCGGCCGCACCGCCGAGGTGCGTCGGCCCAGCGCCCGCGAGCTCGCGGCGACGATGGTGCTCGCGATCCCCCTCGAGCACTGGTCGCTCAAGGTGGCCGACGGCTTCTCCGACGACGACCCGACCGACGTGGCCGGCCCGGCCTGGGCCGGCGCTCTCCCCCTGCTCACGGTCTGGGGCGATCCGCAGCCCGCCCCCGATCTGCGCCCCGGCATCGAGGTCCCCGGATCGGTGCGCGCACTGCTGTCCACCGACTGACGGCAGCACGTCGAGGCGGCTCGGGTCGAGGCGCCCCCGTCGCCTCAGCCCGCGTGCCGCTTGCTGCGCGCGTTCCCGACCACCTGGGCGGCCACGACGATCACCAGGGCCGCGACGAACATGAAGGAGCCGATCACGTTCGCCTGCGGCGGGATGCCGCGGGTCGCGGACACGTAGACGAACTTCGGGAACGTGGTGAACGAACCCGAGTTGAAGTTCGTGATGATGAAGTCGTCGAAGGACAGGCTGAACGAGAGCAGGGCGGCGGCCGCGATCCCGGGAACCAGCAGCGGGAACGTCACCCGCCAGAAGGTCTGGAACGGCGAGGCGTAGAGGTCGGCTGCTGCCTCCTCCAGCGCAGGGTCGAGCCCGGCGACCCGGGCCTTGACCGTCACCACCACGAAGCTGATGCAGAACATGACATGCGCCGCGACCACCGTCCAGAACCCGAGCTCGACGCGCAGGCTGAGGAACTGGGCCAGCAGCGCGGCGCCGAGCACCACCTCGGGAGTCGACATCGGCAGGAAGATCAGCAGGTTGACGGCCGGCCGGCCGCGGAACCTGAAGCGGACCAGTGCCAGGGCCAGCATCGTCCCGAGCACCGTGGCGATGATCGTGGCGACCAGCCCGACCGACAACGAGTTGCGGAACGCCTCGCACACCTGGGGCGCCCCGCACGGGTTCTGCCAGTTCTTCCACGTGAACCCGCGCCAGACCAGGTTCGACTTGCCGGCGTCGTTGAAGCTGAAAGCGACCGTGTAGGCGATCGGTACCAGCAGGTAGACGAAGGCCAGCGCCGCCACGACGGGGATGAACAGGTCACCGAGCTGCCAGCGCCGACGTGCCCGTGCGGACGTCGGACGTGTCACCACCGGGCCGGCCGAGGTGCTCGTGGCGCTCACAGGAGGTCCTCCGTCCCCGCGCGGCGCACGTACCCGGCCACCAGCGCCAGGATCGCCGCCATGAGCACGACCGACAGCGCCGCCGCCGTGGGGTAGTCCAGCACCTTGAAGAACCGGGCGTCGATGACCTGTCCGATCATCGAGGTGTTCGTGTTGTTGCCCAGCAGCGAGGAGTTCACGTAGTCACCGGCCGCAGGGATGAACACCAGCAGCGTGCCGCCGACCACCCCGGGCAGTGACAGCGGCCAGGTCACGGTGCGGAACGTCGTGATCGGCGAGGCGTACAGGTCGGCACCCGCCTCGAGCATCGCGGGGTCGAGGCGTTCCAGGCTGGCGTAGATCGGCAGCACCATGAACGGCAGGAAGTTGTAGGCCAGGCCGCAGACGACGGCGAAGGCCGTGGCCGTCAACCTGCCGTCGGCCGGGAGCAGGTGGACGAACTTCAGGGCGCTCACCACCGGGCCCTCAGATCGGAAGAGC
>JAHIJU010000391.1 GCA_018898235.1 Actinomycetota bacterium
CAGGCCGGCGGCGACCTGTCGACGTCCTACGAGCGGATGAAGGCCAAGGTCAACGACGAGCTCAAGCAGCACTTCCGGCCCGAGTTCCTCAACCGCGTGGACGACGTCATCGTGTTCCCGCAGCTGAGCCAGGCGGAGGTCTTCCAGATCGTGGACCTCATGGTCGCCAAGCTCGACGGGCGGCTGCGCGACAAGGACATGGGCATCGAGGTCACCGAGGCGGCCAAGAAGCTGCTGTCCGAGAAGGGCTACGACCCCGTCCTGGGCGCCCGGCCGCTGCGCCGTGCGATCCAGCGGGACATCGAGGACGCGCTGTCCGAGAAGATCCTGTTCGGCGAGATCAAGGCCGGTCAGCTGATCGTCGTGGACGCCGTCGGTGAGGGCATCCTCGGCGAGTTCACCTTCACCGGGGTGCCGATCGCCGAGCGCAAGAAGGCCCCTGAGCCGGTCGGCGTCGGCGCCACGACCAAGTCCGGGATGGATGTGCCCGCAGCCCCGCGGCACGCCACCGGCCGCGGCGACAGCGGCACGGGCCTGCTGCCCGGCTGACCGGGTCTGCCGACCGCGCCACCACGAGGGCCCCGCTCCCACGAGCGGGGCCCTCGTGCGTCTGAGCCCAGGCTGCCCGCCTGAGCCCCGGGCTGCCCGCGTGAGCCCCGGCTGCTGACGGCGCCGGGCCTCAACTGGTCGGTTGGGGAGACGACACGCCGAGGCATCGGCTGCGAACTGCCCAGTTGCCGGCCGAGGCGGGGCGGGGCTGGGCTGGGGTGGGTTGGGGGCGGGGGTGGGTTGGGCTGGGTGAGGGACGTGACTCATGGGCGCGGGCCGGACGCCCGATGCAACGGGTGAAGGACCAGGAGCCAGGACGGCTCCCTGAGCCCAGGAGGCACGATGCCGCAGACCGACGTGACGCAGGGACTGGCGATCTCCGCTCGATGGATGAGTTCGCTGTCGACACTGGTGGCCTCCTTCGGGCCGAGGAGCTGGGAGGACGTGGAGTCGACGGTCGACTACGTGCTCACCGGCACACCGCAGGTCCCGCCGCAGCTGACCAGGACCCGTGAGATCGAGCGCACCCTGTCCGGGTACGAGGCGGCGCACCGCACGGTCCTCGAGGGCCTCGGCGAGGTGCCCACCGGCGTGGTGCTGCGCTGGGCGCGGCTGCGGACGGCGCTGCGGGGCCGCGTGCCGGGCACGATGATGCCGGTCGCGGGAGGTCTGGTCGAGGTGCTGCTCGAGGACGCCTCGAACGCGTTCGGCCCCTCGGCGCCTCGGGTGCCGGTCGACGTCGTCGTGCTCGAACGCCTGGTGGAGGAGGTCGGGCTGCCCGCCACCTCCGTGCTGCTCGCGGCCTTCCAGCCGGGCCCGGACTCGACGGATCCCCTGCCCTCACGCGCCTGCGACGCCCTGGCGGCGATGCGTGGCTACGACGAGTCGCTCGTCCGGCACGCCGCCACCATGCGGCTGCACATGCTCGGGTTCGACCCGCGCGCCCAGGTCCGTGCCGCCCGCATGCTCGAACGGGCTGCGACGCCCACGCTGCGCGCCTACGCCGAGGTGGTGGCCGCGTGGGGCGAGTCGTCGGAGGCCGCCGTGCGCGCGGCCGCCCGGCCGCTGGCCCAACGGCTGGAGGCGTCCCGGCCGCAACCGCGACGTCTCGACGCGGTCCCGAGCCAGCGGCAGCAGCTGGCCGACAGGGGCGCTCCGGGGTACCAGGCGGTGGGGATCAGCTGGGTCCCTGAAGGCTAAGCGCTCCACGGAATTCGTCGCTCCATCGGCTGGGACGGACGGATTCGTCGTCCGGATCGTGATCTGCCTGTCGATGTCGTCGGTGCCACCCGCTACGGTGGCGCCACGACGACGGGAGATGCCGTGACCGCACAGATCCTCTTCACCGGTGGCTGGGTGTACGACGGTTCGACCGCACCCGCGCGGCGTGCCGAGCTGGCCGTGGCCGACGGGCGGGTGCTCGCGGTCGGCGACGACCTCGACGGCCTGTTGACCCCGGCCACCCGGGTGGTCGACCTGGCCGGCGCGATGGTCGGCCCGGGGTTCGTCGACGCCCACGCCCACCCCGTCGAGGGCGGGCTGGAGATGGCCCGCTGCGACCTGTCCGCCGCCGGCACCCGCACGGAGTACCTGGCGATCATCGCCGCCTACGCCGCCGCGCACCCCGACGAGCCATGGATCCTCGGCGGCGGCTGGCAGGTCGCGGCCTTCCCGGGCGGCACGCCGCTGGCCACCGAGCTCGACGCCGTCGTCGGCGATCGCCCCGCCGTGCTGTCCAACCGCGACCACCACGGCGTCTGGGCGAGCACCGCGGCGCTGCGGCTCGCCGGGATCGACGCGAGCACCCCGGACCCGCACGACGGGCGGATCGAACGTGACGAGCACGGCGCGCCGTCCGGCATGCTGCACGAGGGCGCGCGCGACCTGGTCGCGGCCCACATCCCCCCGGACAGCGCCGCCACCGAACGTGCCGGGCTGCTGCGCGGTCAGCAGTACCTGCTGTCCTACGGCATCACCGGCTGGCAGGACGCCATCGTCGGCAAGCACGCCAACCACACCGACACCGGCCCGCTCTACCTGGACGCGGCGCGCTCCGGCGAGCTGGTCGCGCGCGTCGTGGCCGCCCTGTGGTGGGACCACGACCGCGGGTTGGAGCAGGTGAGCGAGCTCGTCGAACGTCGGGCGGCGCTCGCCCACCCGCGGTTCCGGGCCTCCAGCATCAAGATCATGCAGGACGGCATCCCGGAGAACCTGTCGGCCGGGATGCTCACGCCGTACCTGCTGCCCGACGGCACACCGGGCGACCGGACCGGGTTGTCGCTCGTCCCGCCCGAGCTGTTCGGGCCGGTCGCCACCGCCCTCGACCGTGAGGGCTTCTGCGTGCACGTGCACACCATCGGCGACCGCGCGGTCCGCGAGGGCCTCGACGCGGTCGCCGCAGCCCGGGCCGCGAACGGCCCCGGCGGTCCGCGGCACACGTTCGCCCACGTCCAGGTGGTGCACCCGGACGACGTGCCGCGGTTCGCCCCCCTCGGCGTCGTGGTGAACATGCAGGCGCTGTGGGCGAGCAACGAGCCGCAGAACCTCGAGGTCAACCTGCCGCTGCTCGGCGCGGAGCGCTACGGCTGGCAGTACCCGTTCGGGGCGCTGTGGTCGTCCGGAGCCGCCTTCGCCGCCGGGTCCGACTGGCCAGTGACGACCCCGGACCCGTGGGCCGCGATCCACGTCGCGGTCAACCGCACGCTGCCGCGCGAGTCGCCCGAGTTCCATCCCGAGCCGCTCGCCGCCTCCCAGGCGCTGACTCTCGGACAGGCCCTGCACGCCTACACCGCCGGGTCGGCCGCCCTGCACGGGTTCGAGGCGACCGGGCTGCTCGAACCGGGGGCCGCGGCCGATCTGGCCGTCGTGGACCGCAACCCGTTCGAGGCCGATGCGCAGGAGATCCACGCCGTGCGGACCGTGTCCACCTGGATCGACGGCCGCGAGGTCTTCACCGCCTGACCTCGACCGGCCCGGGCTACGGGTGGCTCCCGGGTGCCGAACCGGAGGTTGTGGTCGTTCTGGCGCGAGTCATGCGCCGCAACGTCCGGTTGGTGGGGTGGTGCCGGGGCGACGTCCGGTTGGTGGGGTGGTGGCGCGACGCCGTGGGGCGGTGACCGGAACCGTGGACAGCCGCTCAGACGGAGATGACCACAGGCCCGTCGACGTCGGCGAGGGCGATCAGGTCGGTGTCCGTGGTGACCAGCGCGACCCCGTACGCGTGGGCGATGGCGGCGGTCCACAGGTGGTTGGCGTCGAGGCGTCGGCCGAGGGCGGCGAGCTGGACGAGCAGCGAGGACCAGCAGCTCGCGACCTGCCCGTTGATCTCCAGCACCGTCATCCCGGCGACGAGGTCGAGGGTCTGCTGCCGGCGGGCCCTGGTGTGCTCGTCCCGGGCAGAGAGGACCCGGGCCTCGAGCTCGGCGAGGGTGATCGGCGAGACGTACAGGTACTCGGGGAACCGGTGGGTGAACAGCGGCCAGGCGCCCTCCTCGGCGACCAGCACGCTGGTGTCGAGCAGGCCGTAGCGGACCGCGCCCTCCTGCCGGGACTGGTCACCGAACGTCGCTGCGGGGTACGCGGGGGTATCGAGCCGCTCGGTGACCGACGTCATGGGTGAAATCTACGACGTCGCCGGGGTGAATGAGGAGGAAACGGACACACGTGACCATTCGGCGCAACGAACGCCCCTCAGATCCCCCCGGGGAAGCCAAGTCGACGCCACGCCTCGTAGGTGGCGACCGCCGCGGCATTCGAGAGATTCATCGATCTGCGGCCCGGCAGCATCGGGATCCGCACCTGGCCGTCGATGCGCGGGTGCGCCAGGATCTCGGCGGACAGGCCGGTCGGCTCGGGGCCGAACACCAGCGCGTCGCCGTCCGCCCAGCCGATGTCGGTGAACCAGCGCCCGGCGCCGGTGGTGAACGCGAGCATCCGGGCGTCGGGCAGGGCGGCGGCCAACGCATCGAAATCGGCGTGCACCTCGACGTGCGCCAGGTCGTGGTAGTCGAGCCCGGCCCGGCGCAGCTTCGCCTCGTCCAGATCGAAGCCCAGAGGTTCGACCAGGTGCAATGTCGCCCCGGTCCCGGCGCACATCCTGATGGCGTTCCCGGTGTTCCCGGCGATGCGTGGTTCGACGAACACGACGTGCAGCACACGGCGATGGTGCCACCCCGGGCGCCGGGACGCCCACGGGTGGCCCGCGCACGCGGTGCTAGCATCGCCGCACCATCCAGAGCGGCTGAGAGACCTGGCTCGACGACGCCGCAGCAACCCGCCCCGTCACGGGGTGTGGGTGCTTCCGCCAGGACCGATGGAGGCGAAGCACCATGTCATATGCGGGCGATCTCACCCCGGCCCAGGCCCACGAGCTGCTGACCAGCACCGATGCGCTTCTCGTCGACGTGCGCACCCCCGACGAGTGGCAGCACATCGGCGTCCCGGACATCCCGGGGACGGCCTTCGTGCCCTGGGTGCTCGTGCCCGGCTCCCCGCCCAACCCCGACTTCGTCGCGCAGGTGCAGGCGGCGGGCGCGGCCGGACGTGCCGTGGTCGCGCTGTGCCGGTCCGGGCAGCGCTCGATCGCGGCGGCCCATGCGCTCACCGCCGCTGGCCTTGGCCCGGTCTACAACGTCCTGCAGGGGTTCGAGGGCGACGTCGGTCCCGACGGGCAGCGCGGCCACACCGGCTGGCGCGCCGACGGCCTGCCCTGGCGCTCGCTGTGAGTGCGGGCGGCGCGACCCCCGCCCGTCCGCCCCGCGGCCCGTCGGGCGCCCCCGGCCCGGCCGACTGGGACGCCCGGCGGCTCGACCGCGACCAGCTGCGCCCGGACACCCTGGCCGTCCGGGGCGGGCTCGTGCGCACCGAGTTCCAGGAGATGTCCGAGGCGCTGTTCCTCACGCAGGGCTACGTGTACGAGGACGCCGCGGCGGCCGAGGCGGGTTTCGGCAGCCAGCTCGACCGGTTCCTGTACTCCCGGTACGGGAACCCGACGGTCTCGACCTTCGAGGAGCGGTTGCGTCTGCTCGAAGGGGCGCAGGCCTGCTACGCCACCGCCACCGGGATGTCCGCGGTGTTCACCGCGCTCGCCGCCCTCGTGAGCTCCGGTTCGCGGATCGTGGCGGCGCGGGCCCTGTTCGGCTCGTCGGTCGTGATCTTCGACGAGATCCTCGCCAAGTGGGGCGTGCGCACCGACTACGTCGACGGGCATGTGCTCGCCGACTGGGAGCAGGCGCTCGCGACCCCGGCCGATGTGGTGTTCTTCGAGACCCCGTCCAACCCGATGCAGGACCTGGTCGACATCGCCGCGGTGAGCGAGATGGCGCATGCGGCCGGGGCGACCGTCGTGGTGGACAACGTGTTCGCGACGCCGGTGCTGTCCAAGCCGCTCACACTGGGCGCCGACGTCGTCGTCTACTCGGCGACCAAGCACATCGACGGGCAGGGCCGGGTGCTCGGCGGCGCGATCCTCGGGCCGCAGGAGTTCATCGGCGGGCCGGTGCAGCTGATGATCCGGAACACCGGGCCGTCCATGTCGCCGTTCAACGCGTGGGTGCTGCTCAAGGGGCTGGAGACGATGTCGCTCCGGGTGCGCCACCAGACCGCGGCAGCGCTCGAACTCGCGACCTGGCTGGAGACTCAGCCGGGGGTCGCCCGCGTCCGGTACCCCTACCTGCCGTCACATCCGCAGCATGCCCTCGCGCTCGCCCAGCAGACCGGGGGCGGCACGGTCGTCACCTTCGACCTGGCGGTCGCCGACCCCACCGACTGGCGGGCGGCGAAGACGACGACGTTCGCCTTCCTCGACGCGCTGCGCGTGGTCGACCTGTCGAACAACCTGGGCGACGCCAAGTCGATCGTCACGCACCCGGCCACGACGACCCACCGCAAGCTCGGCCCCGAGGGGCGGGCGAGGGTGGGCATCGCCGAGTCGACCGTCCGGCTCTCGGTCGGCCTGGAGGATCTCGAGGACCTGCGCGAGGATCTCGCCGGAGCGCTCGCGCAGGCCTGAGTCGTCACTTCTCGAGATCGGACTCCCGAGGCCCCAGGTTCGATCGGGCGTCGGTCTTGGAGTTCCACTGCGTGTCTGTCGGGTCGAGGTCGCTCGGCTCGGGTCCCGGGGAGGACGAGGCGTCGGAGCGGTCGTGGCGGCCGTGCCCCCCGACGTCCTCCGGCTCGGGTCCGGGGCTGGAGGACTCGGCGTCGTTGCGGTCCACGGGCGGCTCGTCCGGCGGGCGCGGACCAGGGCTGCGGGTCGTGCTCGGGTGGTCGTTCATCGTTCACCTCGGCATCGATGGGTCGACGACCAGGCGCCGTCGACGTTGCCACGCTAGGCCGACCGGGCCCGGACCGCAGCCGGGCGGCCCGTCAGCGGATCGCGGATGCGGCCCGATCGCCGAGCGGGATCAGCAGCACGTCGTCGACGTCCAGGTGCTCGGCGGCGGCCAGCACGTCGTCGACCAGGCGTTCGGCCGTCGTCACGACCCAGGTGGCCGACGGCGACCAGGACAGCCCGGACAGTGCGTCCAGGTGGGACAGCTCGGTGCGCTTGCGGGCGACCGCGCGGGCATCCGGGACCACGGCGACCTGCAGCTCGAGCGTCAACCGGACGTCGTCCCGGTGCCGGCCGGCCGCGGCCAGCTCCTCCTCGACGAGCGCGATCACCCGGGCCAGGGCGCCGTCGGATGGGACCGCCGCGGTGTGCCGCAGCCGCACGACGTGGGCGTCGCGGGCGGCGGCCGCGATCTGGGACTCCGACTCGGGCCGGGCCTCGACGACGCCGTCGGGCAGGTCGATCCGGTCGACGTGCAACCGGGGAGCCGTCCGGCGGGCGGAGGGCAGGAAGGGCGTGGGGATGGTGGTGAGCAGGGTCATGGTCGTGCCTTCCGGGCGGAGGTGGGCACGCGGCGGGCCGACCGGCCTCAGCTGCGCGCGGGTCGCTGCGTCAGCGACACCAGCTCCGGGTCCATGACATGTCGGCAGGGTAGGTCGCGCAGCGGCCCGGGCGCGAGGGCTGCCCGGCAGACCGGTCGCGGCCCGGTGCGCCCGCGCGGGCGCTCAAGCTCGTGACCAGGGTCGACGCGCCGTCGAACCCGACCGTGGTCCGTTCACACCTCGACGTACCGCGGGCGGAGCCGTTCACATCCGGCCCGCTCAGCCGCCGAGCCCGGCGATCAGGTTGACCAGCAGCGCCACGATCACCGTGCCGAACAGGTACGACTGCAGCGCGTGCACGAGGGCGTGCGCCCGGAACTGCGAGGAGCCGAGGTCGGTGTCGGAGATCGCGAAGCTCATGCCCACCGTGAAGGCCAGGTAGGCG
>JAHIJU010000392.1 GCA_018898235.1 Actinomycetota bacterium
CGGTTCTACGACCGCAAGGAGATCAAGGACGCCCTGGCCTACCTGCGGGCCATCGCCAACCCGGATGACGACGTGAACCTGCGCCGCATCCTCAACGTGCCCAAGCGCGGGCTGGGGGAGCGTTCGGAGCAGATGGTCGCCGCGTACGCCGAGCGGGGGCAGATCTCGTTCGGCGCCGCCCTCGACCAGCTCGACGACGTGCCGGGGCTGGGCACCCGTGCGGTGACGGGCCTGGGGGAGTTCGCTCGGATGATGGCCGAGCTGCGCGAGCTCGCGCAGGCGGCCGGGCCCGCCGAGGTGCTCGGTGCGGCGCTGGACCGCAGCGGGTACCTGGCCGAGCTGCGCGGTTCGGAGGATCCGCAGGACGGGTCCCGGGTCGACAACCTGGCCGAGCTGCACGCGGTGGCCTCCGAGTTCGAGCAGTCGGAGCCCGACGGCACGCTCGCCGACTTCCTGGAACGCGTGTCCCTGGTCGCCGACTCCGACCAGATCCCCTCGCCCGAGGGCGAGGAGGCCGGCGTCGTCACGCTCATGACCCTGCACACCGCCAAGGGCCTGGAGTTCCCCGTGGTGTTCGTCACCGGGCTGGAGGACGGCACGTTCCCGCACATGCGCTCGTTGGCCGACGACGACCAGCTCGCCGAGGAACGGCGCCTGGCCTACGTCGGCCTGACCCGCGCGCGTGAACGGCTGTACCTGTCGCGGGCCGCGGTGCGGACCGCCTGGGGTGTGCCCAACGAGTTCCCGCCGAGCCGGTTCCTGGCCGATCTGCCCGATGAGCTCATCGACTGGCGTCGGCGGGAGTCGTCCACGTCGACGCTGCGCGGTGGCTGGGGCTCGGGGTTCGGCACCCGGTCCGAGCGCGCCGACGCTCCCGTGCGCGAACGGCGCGAGGCACTGCCCTCGACCGGGGCGAGCTTCGGCTCGGCCAAGCCGCGGGCCGATGTCCCGTCCCTGGCGATCGGGGACAAGGTGACCCACGACGCCTACGGTCTGGGCACGGTCGTGTCCCTGGAGGGCTCCGGGCAGAACGCGGTCGCGAAGATCGACTTCGGCAGCGCGGGCACCAAGCGCCTGCTGCTGCGGTTCTCGCCGGTCACCAAGCTCTGAGGCACCCCCGTCGCGACCGCGGGGTGCCGGCTGAGTCGCTCAGCGCTCCGGGTTGGCCGTCGTCATCCCGATCAACGTGCCGTCGACATCGCGGAAGTCGGCCCACCAGCCCATCTCGGGGGCGATGACCGTGCGACCGTGCTCGACCGTCCCGCCGGCCCGCTCGACGCGGGTCAGCGCGGCCTCCAGATCGGCGACCGACACGTAGACGCGCACGCCGTCGGGCAGCGGGACCTGCCAGCGGTAGAGCCCGGCGACCTGCTGACCCCGGCAGGTCGCGATGCGGTAGTCGTCGCCGAACGGCTCGATCTGCCAGCCGAAGACGGAGCCGTAGAAGGTGGCCGCGCGATCGAGGTCGCCGACGCCGATCTCGGTCCAGGTGAACGTGTCCAGTGTGTCCGGTGTCTCATCCGCCATGCCTCCCAGGGTGCGACGGGCCGCGCGGGCGCGCACCCGGAGGCGGCGGGTGCGCGGGGCCTGTTGACGAAACTGGCTCCTCGGACTTCCGGTGGGGTCCTGGTGTGAGGCCGCCGACGGCCATAGGCACGTGTGGGCGGTCGTTGTCGCGCTTGCGGCATCCGTGCGATGCGTCGGTGCAGCTCGATGATCCCGTTGATGGCTTAGGCGCCGTTGATGGCGCGGCCGGTGGCGAGGTTTGCGAGGAGTGCTTCGCGCCAGCCGCGCAGGGTTGGTCCTAGAGGAACGACCTCACGTCGGGCAGGCATGTGGAACGTGGCGGGAACCTTCTCGGTGAGTCGGCGCCTTCGCGCGGTTAGCCAAGCGCAGGTCCTGGGCGCACCGCCAGTCCACGTAGATCGCTCCGTGGGCCCGGTCGGTGCTGACCGCGGTGGCGTGGCACTAGCACTGCTTGTCGGTCAAGTACTGCGCGCCAGCGTGCAGGATCGTCTGGATGCTGGACAGCTAGATCAGGATGCGTCGTCACTCCTGATCGCCGAGTGC